>JANOEZ010000426.1:0-9998 GCA_031413335.1 Nitrospirota bacterium | reverse complement strand
CGGACGGACCGGAGCGGGATACGGCAGACGCAACGGACAGCGACGCGGCGGCCGACGGGACGGAGACTGCATCGGACGCGGATTCTCCTGACGGCGAGCCGGCGGAAGACACGAACGCGCAGGAAACGGACGCGGTTGCGGAGGCAGACACAGCGGACCAGGCAGACGCAACAGACCCGCCCGACCTGGAGACGGCGGCGATCGGAGAGCTGCCGGAACCCCAACCTCCGCAGCTCCTCTGGCGGTTTAAAACCCTGTTCGCCCGCAAAGACGCGGCGGATGGTTCGCCGGATACGATCGAAGCGCTCGAAGAACATCTATCGCACATCCCGCTGATCCGGACCGCCCGGGTCGAACGCCACATCCGTTATTTTCAGACGTCCCATCGCGATCATTTCGATCAGTGGCTCACCCGCCTGAACCATTACAAGCCGCTGGTCGAAAAAATCTTTGCACAATTCCAATTGCCGGACGATCTGGTGTTTCTCTCGCTCGTGGAAAGCGGCTTCAACCCCAAAGCCTACTCACGGGCGCGCGCTGCGGGCCCCTGGCAATTCATGCAGGCGACCGGCAAGTCCTACGGACTGCGCGTGGACGACTATGTGGATGAACGCCGGGATCCGATCAAATCCACCGTCGCCGCCGCGCGCTACCTGCGGGATCTCTACGATCTGTTCGGCACGTGGCCGCTGGCGATGGCCGCCTACAATGCCGGCGAACGGAAAATCCAGCGGGCGCTCCGGAAAGCCAAGGCGGAAACCTTTTGGGAAATTGCGCAGACGAAATTCATCCGGCGGGAAACGAGAGAGTATGTGCCCCGCTTCATGGCCGCGGCCATCATCGCCAAGAACCCCGACCAGTACGGTTTCGAGGCGGTCCCCTCGGACATTCACCAGTTCGAGGAAATCGTCGTGTCGAGACCGCTCCCCCTGCGCGCCATCGCCGCCGCCACCGACATCCCCTACGCGGAACTGCACCGGTTGAATCCGGAACTGCGCCGCGACGTCACCCCGCCAGACGATCCGGCCTATCACCTCAAGGTGCCGGTGGGGACCCGCGATACGGTCGAGCAGGCGCTGGCCACGATCAAGGCATGGACCCCGGCTCCTCTCATCGCGCAGGCCAGGAAGACCGGCGGCGAACGATCCGGCCTGTACCGCGTGCGGATGGGAGACAACCTCGGCAAGATTGCCAAGCGGTTCCGCGTGACGATCGAAGAGTTGAAAGCCCGCAACAAGCTGTCCGGCCGCTCGATCAAAGTCGGCGACCTGCTCGTCGTCGGACGATAATGAAATGACTGGAGACGAGTCGCCCGCGTGCGCGATCAGCGCTTGGCGGGCACGTTGGCGGGCGGGGGCGTGACCGGCCCGCCAGCGGCGGGAGTCTGTTTGGCTTCCAGCGCCTTCATCCGAACCGTGGCTTCGCCGGCAAACGGCGAATCCGGAAACACCTTGATCAGATCCTGATAGTGGGCCAGGGCGCCTTCCGGACGGGAGAGGGATTCTTCCAGCTTGCCGAGTTCGAACAGGACGTGATCCTTGTTCAGCGTCCCCGGCATCCCCACCACATTCAGAAACGCCTTGGTGGCCGCTTCCCGGTCCCCGTTGAGCAAATGCGCATAGGCCAGCCGCTGATAGACCAGCCCCAGCATCATCTTGTTCGTGCCATAGGTCGCCACATACTTGCTGTAGGCTTCGACCCCGCCCTTCACGTCGTTGATCTGCACCAGCGCATTGCCGAGTTGAAACAGGGCGAGTTGCGCGCTGCGGCTGCGCGGGTGTTCCTCGACGACGCGGCGATAGAGCGCGATCGCCTGCTTCAGATTGTCTTCGGCTTTGGCGACATTCTCGGCGGAGCGGTCGAGGGGCAGTTGCGTGGCCTGTCGATGCAGGTCCGCCGCAGCCTCATCCTGCCGCGCGTCGTACCAGAACGCGCCGCCGACCGCCGCAACGGCACAGACGGCCACCAGCGCGCCGATGAGCACGCTCCGGCGGTTCTGCTCCAGCGACATCAGCAGCCGTTCTATCCCACTCAAGAGATGCGCTTCATCCGCGTGGATGGTTTTCGCTTCGTGTTTGATTCGATAGCTCATTTTTTCTCCGTCGGCGCGCTTATACGCAGGTTGCTCCGTGCTTGTCAATGCGTCGGGCGCCGCGCGACCGCGCATTGACAGGGTTGTCGCCTGCGGGGTAGCGTACCTGCCGCAAGCCGATCCGTGAGGGGATTTCCCCGGAGACCGCGCCGGGCATGTTTGAACAACGCCTCCGCCAACTTGAACGCCATCATCTTTTGCGCCGCCTGCGCACGGTCGAGTCCGCGTCGGGAACCGAGACCATCCTCGATGGCCGTCCGGTCTTGCTCATGGCCTCCAACAACTATCTCGGCCTCGCCACCCATCCGGCCCTGAAGCGCGCGGCGATCCAGGCCACCGAACGGTTCGGCGTGGGCGCCGGCGCCGCCCGGCTGGTGTCGGGGACCCTGCCGCCGCATGAAGAACTGGAAACGGCGCTCGCCAAGTTCAAAGGGACCGCAGCCGCCCTCGTGTTCGGATCCGGCTACCTCGCCAACCTCGGCGTGATCCCCGCCTTGATCGGCACGGGAGGCCTGATCCTCGCCGACCGGCTCTGCCACGCCAGTTTGATCGACGGCTGCCGGCTGAGCGGCGCCGGTTTTCGTGTCTACCGCCACAACGACGTCGCGCATCTGAAGTCTTTGCTCGCCAAACGTCCCTCCAAACGCGACACCGTGATCGTGACGGAAGGCGTGTTCAGTATGGACGGCGACCTTGCGCCGCTGCCGGAATTGATCGAACTGGCGGACCGGTACGGCGCGCGCCTGTTCGTGGACGACGCGCACGGGACCGGCGTCATGGGCGCGCAGGGCCGCGGAACCATCGAACATTTCGGATTGGACGATCGGATTCCGTTCCACATGGGCACGCTGGGAAAGGCGCTCGGCACAAGCGGCGCCTACGTGGCCGGACCGGCCGTGTTGATCCAGTACCTGATCAACACGGCCCGGACGTTTCTCTTCGCGACGGCCCCACCGCCGGCCACGGCGGCGGCGACCATCGCCGCCCTGCGCGTGCTGCAGGCAGAGCCGGAGCGGCGGACGCGGTTGTGGAACAATCGGAACTATCTGCACGCCGGTTTGAAGGACCTGGGCTTTCGGCTCACCGGCAGCGCCAGCCCGATCCTGCCGATCATCATCGGTGAGGCGCAGCAGACGGTCGCGATGGCCGACCGGCTGCTGGAGCTGGGCGTCTATGCGCCGGCCATCCGCCCGCCGACCGTGCCCAAAGAAACCAGCCGCATCCGGGTGACCGTGACATCGGAGCACAGCCGGGCACAGTTGGATCGCGCGCTGGCCGCCTTCCGGCAGGCCGGACGCGAGTCGGGCATGATCTGACGCGTGCGCGGCCCTTGCCCTGCGCCAAGATGGAGCTAAAATAGAGATGGGCTTGCACCGAAAACCGGTTTGGTTCACAATTTGCCCTGCTGTATCGGTTGCACCCGGAGTGTCGTCGGGGCAGCAGGGATCGCGCGGCATGGACTTGTAGGAGGCATCGACTATGGATATCACTCAGTTGCTCACCTTCGGCGTTCAGCAGGGCGCATCCGACTGTCACTTGAGTTCGGCCGAACCGCCCATGCTGCGCATCCACGGGGAGCTCAAAAAGCTGGAGCATCCGGCCCTGTCCAAAGACGAAGTCCATAACATGGTCTTCGACATGATGACCGACACTCAGCGAAAGGTGTTCCAGGAAACCCGCGAATGCGACTTCTCGTTCGAAATGGGCGAGATCGCCCGCTTCCGCGTCAATGTCTACATGCAGCGGCGCGGCGAAGCGGCCGTCTTCCGGACCATTCCGACCAAGATCCTGGCCCTGGAGCAATTGGGGATGCCGCCGATCCTGCGCGAGCTCTGCGACAAGGAAAAGGGGCTCATCCTCGTGACCGGTCCGACGGGATCCGGCAAGTCCACGACCCTGGCGGCCATGATCGATTACCTCAACGACACCTTCGAAGGCCATATTCTGACCGTCGAGGATCCGATCGAGTTCGTGCACAAATCCAAGAAATGCCTGATCAGCCAGCGCGAACTCGGGCCGCACACGCATTCGTTCGCCAACGCGCTCAAATCGGCGTTGCGCGAAGACCCGGACATCATCCTCGTCGGCGAAATGCGGGACCTCGATACCATTCAGTTGGCCCTCACGGCAGCCGAGACCGGCCACCTGGTCTTCGGCACCCTGCACACCTCCAGCGCGCCGAAGACCGTCGACCGTATCATCGACGTCTTCCCGCCGAACCAGCAGGCGCAGATCCGCTCCCAATTCTCGGAATCCATCGAGGGCGTCATCACCCAAACGCTGCTCAAGAAAAAGAGCGGGGGCCGGGCGGCGGCGCTGGAGATCATGATCGGCACCAGCGCGGTCCGGAATCTCATCCGCGAGGCCAAGCTCCATCAAATCCCCGGCATCATGCAGGTCAGCAAAAAAGACGGCATGCAGACGATGGACATGGCGTTGGTCGACCTGGTCACCAAGGGGTTGGTCACGAAAGCGGAGGCGCAGTCCCGCAGCATGACGGCAAATCTGTTCGGCGCGCCCGGCGCGCTCGGCACCCCCGGCGCGCCCGCGGCGTAGGGGCGCCGCGCAACAGTTCCTGGAACGTTACCGTAGCTCTGGAGGCACACGATGAACATCCGCGATATTTTGAAAGTCATGGTGGAACGAAACGCGTCGGATATTTATCTGACGGAAGGCCTGCCGCCGATGTACCGGGTCGAGGGGGTGACCCAGCCGGTCGGCTCCGGCGCCTTCACCAACGAAATGCTCGAAGCGCTGGCCAACGACGTGATGCGGGACAAGCAGAAGAAGGAGTTCGAAGAATCCAACGAGATGAACCTGGCCCTGTTCTATCCGGACATGGGCCGGTTCCGCGTGAACATCTTCCGCCAGCGGGGCAACGTCGGATTCGTCATCCGGCAGATCAAGGTGGAGATCGTGCCGATCGACAAGCTGGGCCTCCCGCCGATCGTCAAGGACATCATTATGTCCAAGCGCGGGCTCGTGCTCGTGGTCGGCGCCACCGGGTCCGGCAAATCCACGTCGCTCGCGGCCATGATCGATCACCGGAACGCCAACACGCCGGGCCACATCATCACGGTGGAGGACCCGATCGAGTTCGTCCACAAGCACAAGCGGTCGGTCATCACGCAGCGCGAAATCGGGTTCGACACGATGTCGTTCCATGCCGCGCTCAAGAACACCCTGCGTCAGGCGCCCGACGTCATCCTCATCGGTGAGATCCGCGACCTGGAAACGATGGAAGCGGCCATGACCTTTGCCGAAACCGGCCATTTGTGCCTGGGCACCCTGCACGCCAACAACGCCAACCAGGCGATCGAGCGGGTCATGAACTTCTTCCCGTCGGAACGCCACGCGCAGATTTATCTGCAACTCTCGTTGAACCTGCGCGCAATCGTGTCACAGCGGCTGATTCCCGGTGTGGACGGTAAACGTGTCCCCGCCCTGGAAGTCATGATGGATACCCCGCGCGTCAAGGATCTGGTCAAGAAAGGCGAGATTGATACGCTCAAGGAAGCCATGGAGCAGGGCGTCCAGGAAGGCTGCCAGACGTTCGACTACGTGCTCTTCGGTCTGTACCGCGACGGGAAAATCTCGCTGGATCAGGCGCTCATGAACGCCGACAGCGCGAATAACCTGCGTCTGAAAATCAAGCTCGCCGGCCTCAAGACCGACGAGGAGCCCGTGCCCGCCGCCCCTGCCAGGCCCGGAGCGCCGAGCGCCGCCCCGAAACCCTCTGCTCAAGACACCGGCAGCTTCACGCTGAAAGGCACGCCCGGGGCAATGAAAAAAATGTAGCGCCCCCCACGGTTCGCCGGCGCTCAGGAGTCTTCTGTGAGTGTCTCGATGTAGGTGGCAATTTTGTCCAGGGCCGCAGCGCTCAGCTTCTGCCCATACCACCTCGGCATCGTCTGATCCTGATAGCCACTGACCACGTAGGCACCAGGCTCCAGCACCGATTCGGTGATATAGTCGCGCACCGTCTTTGCCCGCCCCCGATAGCGTGGATCTGCCAGTCGTTGAGGCCCCGTCGTGCCGAGGACGAGTTTCGGGCCGACGCGCCCCACGGCCCCCTGGATGCCGGGGATCGTGTGGCAGACCGAACAGCCGGCTTTCATGAACAGGATATCGATTGATTCCTCGCCGGTCGCCAGCGGAATCATCGCCGGATCGAGAGGGGGAACGGATGGCGCAACGACCGGCGGCTGAGGAGGGGGCGCAGACTGGAGCAGGGCGTAGGTCGCGCCGAGTAGGACGATCCCGGCGACCAGAAACGTCCAGGCCCGCTCATCGACATAACGACCGGCCACAAGCTACTTCCACTTGATCGTGCAACCGATCGCATGCGTCTGAGATTCGGCAGGAGCGCGATCGGACAGCAGCGCGTCGAGCACATCTCGCAAATACTGCCGCGTGACGGCCTTGGGATGCTGCCAGTTGTCGTCGATTTTGCCCGTATAGCGAAGCGCCCGGGCCCGGTCGAACACGAAGAGCTGCGGCGTGTGCGTGGCGCCATAGACTCGCGCAACGGCTTGCGTGGCATCGCGCACATATAGAAAATTGAACCCCTTGGCCTGGGCACGTGCCGTCATCTGCTCGAAGCTGTCTTCCGGATAGTTCACATCGTCATTGGAATTGATCGCAATCACCTGGACGCCGCGCCCGGCATAGCCGCGCTGGATCGCGACGAGCCGGTCTTCATAGGCCTGCACGTAGGGACAATGGTTGCAGGAGAACACGACGACGAGCACCGAGTGCTTCGACAGGCTCTCCAGCGAGTAGGTCTGCCCGTCTGTGCCGGGAAGCGAAAAGGCGGGCGCACGATCACCGATCCGAAGTGCCGCCGATGCGTCACTCGTCACGCATCACCCATCACTTCTGTGCGGCGTCCAGCACGCAGCGGAAACCGATGGTCGAGTCCTGATAATCAGGCGTGGCTTTGAAGCGGGCCGTGACACGGAGATTGCGAGGCGGGTCGCTCCAGCTCCCGCCCCGGATCACTTTCTTGTCGCCCTGCGCCGGTCCGGTCGGATTCTCCTTCGGGCTCTTGTTGTAGTACTCGCCGTCATACCAATCCGCCACCCACTCGCTGGCGTTGCCGGACATATGATACAGGCCGTAGGGACTCGTGCCGCCCGTCTTCAAGCCGTGCCGGATGCTCATGCCGTCCAGCCCGCTCGTGACCGCAGCCAGCGTGATCGGATAACTCACCCAGACCCCGCGGTTGTAATTGACGATGTCCACAAACGGCTGCATCTGGCCCCAGGGAAACCGCCGCTTGTCCGTCCCGCGCGCCGCCTTTTCCCATTCCGCTTCGGTCGGGAGCCGTTTCCCGGCCCACTTGCAATAGTCGGCGGCATCCTGCCACGCCACGCCGACCACCGGACGGTCGCTGGCCGACACCGTCGCATCCTCGTCCCACAGCGGCGGATCGTGCTTGGTCGCATCGAGAAACTTGGCGTAGCGGTCCACCGTCACTTCGAATTGATCGATATAATAGGCGCGCAGTTTCACTCCATGCTCCGGATTTTCGTTGGGATTGCCTTGATGCGTTTGATTCCCCACCTCCTCCGTCCCCATGGTGAACTCCCCCTCGGGGATGAGCACCATCGGAGCGGCATCCTTCCCTTTCGGCTCGCCCGCTGGGATCAGCGGCGCCTTCTTGTCGTCGGCCGCGCCGAGGAGGAGGGCACCGAGAAACAACAGACTGAAGGTTTGCGCAAGAGATTTATGCGGAATCATGAATGGGCCTCTGATGATTTACGGATACGCGTGGTGGTGTCCCCAACGGGATTTGAACCCGTGTTATTGCCTTGAAAGGGCAATGTCCTAGGCCAGGCTAGACGATGGGGACTCTGAGCAAATTCAGCGAAGTTGTGAACGCGATCGGTTGACCCGGCGCTCGGACGTGAAATTTAACAGATGGGGTAGAGGGAGTCAAACACTGGCACGGGGTGCACGGCACGGGACGGAGGGGGTTCCCCAGCCCGCGGCCCTCTTGAACTTGCCCGACGCCGCGCAGTATCCTGCAAGCAGTCGCACGCACGTATATTCCATTGATCGATCGACATCAATAAACAAGGAGGCCGGCCATGGCACTGCGATTGGGAGACGAAGCGCCGAACTTTTCGGCAGAGACGACTGAAGGCAAGATCACGTTTCACGACTGGCTGGGCGGGGGCTGGGGCATCCTCTTCTCGCACCCGAAGGACTTTACGCCGGTCTGCACCACCGAGTTGGGTACGGTCGCCAAGATTATGCCGGAACTCAAGAAACGCGGCGTGAAAGTCATTGCGATCAGCGTCGATCCGATTGACTCGCACAAAGGGTGGATCAGCGACATCAATGAAACTCAACACACGACGATGAACTATCCGATCATCGCTGACCCGGAGAAGAACGTGGCTCAGCTCTACGACATGATCCACCCGAACGCACTCGACAACATGACGGTGCGTTCCGTGTTCATCGTCGGCCCGGACAAGAAGGTCAAGCTCACGCTGACCTACCCGGCGTCCTGCGGCCGGAATTTCGACGAGCTGCTGCGCGTGATCGACTCGCTGCAACTGACGGCGAAGCACAAGGTGGCCACGCCGGCCAACTGGAAGAACGGCGAGGATTGCATCATCACGCCGGCGGTCAACGACGAAGACGCCAAGAAGCTGTTCCCCGGCTTCAAGACCGTGAAACCCTATCTGCGTTACACGTCGCAGCCGAAGTAATCGGCAGACGCGGACGTATTCGAGCGGGAGCCGCTCGCCGTCATATGTCATATGATGGTGGGCGGCTCTCGTGTTTTCAGACGAGGAGCAGTCCGACGGACCTGGCCTGTTTCCAGGCAACCGACCGCAGCAGCGCATCGAATCCATGGGCGCCACCTGGATAGCTCGCCCGCATCTCCTGCAAGACCGGATAGCGCGCGCCACGAACGGGCGTCGAGCGTCGAACCAATTCCACCAGCCACACAGCTTGCTCGGAATCCAGCCGCAACTCTGTATCATCGTCGCGACTTGGCAAAATCACCCGTGACCGGCCGCGTCCCACAGACTCGAGAACAGGCGCTCCGCCGATCCAGACGCAGGATCTGTTTGTGTTCGACTCCCCGCCCGAGGCGCGAGCGACCATCGCACGGCTAGCCCAGTTCTTCGGCACCGCCGGCTTGGGCACCGATCGTTCGAACCACCACCGCACATCCTTGGGCAGGCCCTCGCCTTCCATATAGGCAAGCACGGCCCGCTTCAACCCGGCCCCCAGCCATGCCGGAGCCTGTCCTTGGCGATCGTCATGCGCCAGATCGTTCTGGGCAAACCCGCCGAACGACGGACCGGTGATCCGGATGCCATGCGCAGATGGATTGAGCCCGATCGGACTGTGGGCCGTCGCGACGAACTTGTGCCAGAAGGCCGACTGCAGCAACCCTTTTGCAAACAACTGCCGCACACGCTCGAGCGCATCCACCGTTTCGGCAATCGTCTCGCCCGGCAGGCCATACATCAGATAGGCATGCACGAGGATGCCGGCCCCGCGGAACGCCGCCGCCACGCGCGCCGTTTGCGCCACCGTGATGCCCTTCTTCATCTCCGCCAGCAGGCGATCCGAGGCCGCTTCGAGCCCGGCGCTGACCGCCACGCAGCCGGAGGCCGCAAGCAGCCGACAGAGGTCCGGCGTGAACGCCTCCTCGAAGCGGATGTTCCCCCACCAGGTGATCGTCGTGCCGCGTTCAAGCAACGTCAACGCCAGATCTTTCAGCCCGTGCGGCGGCGCCGCCTCGTCCACAAAATGAAATCCCCTCCGTCCCGTCTCGGCGATCAACGCCTCGATGCGATCCGCCAGGATCTCGCTCGGCGCTGCTTCATAGCGGCCGATGTAATCCAGCCCGACGTCGCAAAAGGTGCACTGCTTCCAG
>JANOEZ010000425.1:0-6774 GCA_031413335.1 Nitrospirota bacterium | reverse complement strand
CGGATGATTCTGGTAGAGCGGAATAAACTCCGCCCCAAACCCCAGCCCAATAATGGCGACGCGAACTTTCTCATTGCTGGCCATGGCGCGCTCCGGTATTTGACGACGAGTGTTTTGCTGGCGATGAAACGGCCACGCCTCAGCTACAGACCAACGAGCCGGAAACAGCAACTCATCGAGCCGGAAGCGTCAGCGCCCGGAGGAATCCGGCAACGATCGTCGCGCGGTTCCGAATCCGGGAAACCGTCAGTTTAGCGGGGGCGGGGGGGAAGGCAAGGCGGCGGAGTTCCACGTTCAGTCGCGCCGGCATATGATGGATGCAGAAGTGGGTCGATAACCTTTAAGGAGACTACCGTGGACATTTCACTCCCTCCTGACCTGGCGGAATTCGTCTCCGCCAAACTCGCCGCCGGCCAATTCGCCTCGGCGGATGAGGTGACAATCGCGGCGTTGCGGTACTATCGCGACGCCGAGACGCAAGACCTGGAGCGATTACGGACTATGCTGCGCGAGGCAGATGAACAGATTGACCGAGGAGAGTTTAT
Source organism: Nitrospirota bacterium (assembly GCA_031413335.1). GTDB lineage: Bacteria > Nitrospirota > Nitrospiria > Nitrospirales > Nitrospiraceae > 2-02-FULL-62-14. The sequence continues at coordinate 6,229 of JANOEZ010000425.1, read as the reverse complement.
TGAACTTGCCGACAGCGCGGCGATCCATGAGTACTTTGAGGACGTCAAACGACGCGGCCCGGATAGCCTCGCGAAGCAACGAGGCGATTCATGACGCGCGTATTACTTGCGATCGAAGCGAGCGCTGACCTCCAAGCCATATGGGACTACCTTGCTCCGCGAAGCGCGACCGGCGCTCGTCGCACGATCGATCGGATTGACGCTCGCTTTCAACTGTTACAGCAATCTCCGGAATCTGGCGAGTTGCGCACGGATATTCGAGTCGACGCTCGCCAGGTAATCGTCCAACCGTACGTCGTATATTACCGACTCGAACCGGGCGTCGTCCGAATACTCCGCGTCATACATGGCGCTAGAGAAATGCCGGCCGCGTTTGATGGGTCGCCGCCAGATTGATTGTCGCGGCCGTCAATTGGACTACGTCTCATTCTTTCCAAAGCGTGGCTCCCGCCGCGAAGCAGTGCGGAGTGGACTTTGCTGCCCGTCAATGGTGCCGTCTCGTAGTCGTCCAACTCCGCACTGTCGCGGTAAAACCGAGGGCAGGCGAGGAATGAACTGCTTCCCCGCCTACCCAACAGGCTCCCCAACCCGTTATCGCAAGAAATCGAAACCCGGATCGCTCCGCACGGCGTGTTCCCAGACGTCGACGTTGATCGCGCTGGCCGGCCTGGCGGTCGCGGCGTTGGCGCCTGGGCCGGGGACCGACCATACGCGCGAGTATGTGCCGCTGCTGGTCTATGGGGCCCGCATGGCGAGAGGCGTCAACCTGGGAACGAGGAAGAGTTTTGCCGACTTGGGCCAGACGATCGCCGAGGCCTTGGGAAGCAAGCGTTTGGCATGGGGCGAGAGTTTTTTGCATGTGGTGATGCAGGGGTAGAGGGAAGTAACGTGTCATGAGTGATGAGTCATGTGTGGGAAGAAGAGGATCGCTGTGCCGTTACCCATAACTCATCACGCATCACGGATTACGGTTGACGGATCACGGATTACGGATCACGAGAAACGGCAATGTCTTACGAGCGTAAATTGACTGATCTCGGCATCACACTGCCGGCTCCTCCCAAGCCGGTGGCAACTTACATTCCGGCGGTGCTGGCCGGCGAGCTGTTGTTCCTGAGCGGGGTGATCCCGTTTCGGGACGGCAAACTGGTCTTCGAGGGCAAGCTCGGACGGGAACTGACGGTGGAACAGGGCTATGAGGCCGCCAGGATTGCGCTCCTCAATGCGCTGGCAATCGTGCGCCATGAGCTGGGCACGCTCGATCGGGTCAAAAAGATCGTGCGCATGACCGGCCATGTGGCGTCCGCCGACGGATTCGTCCAGCATCCGGCCGTGCTCAACGGCGCCTCCGACCTGCTGGTGAAGATTTTCGGCGAGGCCGGCCAGCACGCGCGGGTGGCGTTGGGGGCAGCCGAACTGCCGCTCAATGCGCCGATCGAAATCGAACTGATCGTGCAGGTGCGTCCGGCCTGACGCGCGTTTGACAAGAAAAACAGCCGCTTGTTATAGTTCGATCGCGTTTGGATTCGTGACACCGCCCGCCTGCGACGCCTCGTTGTCCCTCCTGTCTGAATCAGGGTGGCCGCCACGGGTGAAGGATTCATCAGACTGTTTAGGAGGGTGCCTACATGCAGGTTCTTCGGTCGTTGTTGTTCGGCTGTCTGACGGTCGGTCTGGCGTCGCCCGTCCTCGCTGACACCGGCTTGTCGCCTCACGCGGCGCCGCCAGGCGCCACCGTCGTCATTTCGGGGAAGGGGTTCGGTTCCTTCAAGTCCACCCAGGACAATCGTGTTCTATTCAATGGCGTGCCGGCATTGGTGCAGCAGTGGGACGCCGAACTCATCGCAGTGAAGGTTCCGCAGCGCGTGACCAGCGGACCGGTGACCGTCATCAGCGGAAAAAAGACGATCATGGCCGGCGCGTTTACCGCCCAGCAGCCAACCATCCGCTCGGTGTCGCCGGCAGCAATCGAACCAGGGGGCGTGCTGCAGATCCTGGGAGAGCATTTCGGCACCACGGCAGGATCGCGCGATCCCAATACCATGTTCGGCGTCAACGATGTGGTGATCGGCGGCGCCACGGCTAAGGTCCGCCGCTGGCGTGACGACAAGATCGAAGTCGAAGTGCCCGGCACTGCCGTGTCCGGCAACGTGGTCGTGCGGCTGGCCTCGTCCGACCCCTTGCCCGACGGGTCCTGCTGCGCGCAGGTGGAGTACAGCGTGAGCAACCCGGTTCCGCTGACGGTTATTCCGGCGATTCGGGCCGATCCCATCAGCGGCCCGGTCGGGACGAAGGTCGTGCTCTTCGGCCAGGGATTTGGCGCGAAAACGCCCGGCGATCAATTATTGTTCAATGGCCACCCCGGCGCCATTGCCCAGTGGACGGATGTGCTCGTGGTCGCGCATGTGCCCATGGATGCGACCAGCGGTCCGCTGGTGCTCAAGAAAGGGGAAACGCAGAGGACGGTCGGGATCTTCGCCGTGACGACGCCGAAGGCAACCGGCTTGTCCCTGTCGAGCGGGCCGATCGGAATGCTGCTGCGGATCACCGGAGCGAATTTTGGATTTTATTCCGAGAGCGGCTCGACGCCGTTCGCCTTTACCGATTTCAATCGAGGCGAGAACGTGGTCGAGATCGGCGGGGTGCCGGCGGTCATCTACCGTTGGCATGACGACAAAATCGATGTCTGGGTGCCGTTCAGCGCCAGGAGCGGGCCGGTGGTGGTGAAACGGGGCGGCACGATGCCCAAGGCGGATGGTTCCTGCTGCGCCGAGCGCGGCTTGATTGCGACGGAGGCCGGCCGCTTTACGGTGGTCACGCCCACGGTTGCGTCCTATGCTCCGACTTCCGCCGGCCTGGATGAAATTGTGACGATCAAAGGATCGGGGTTCGGGGCGTTTCTCAAAACCGCGGAGCAGACGCAGCAGGGTCTGAACGAAGCGGGGCATGACTCCGTACCATACGAGTTCGGCGATAATGTTGCCCGTACCGAAGTGCTCTTCAACAACATGGCCGGTGTGATCATTTCGTGGTCGGACACGGAAATCCAGGTGCGCGTGCCGAGGCGGCATCTCTTCGGCGTCGGAAAGAAGAACGAGTTCAATACGGACCTCGCCACCGGACCGCTGGTCGTCCGGCGTGGGTCGTGGGACGCGAAGCCAGACGGCTCCTGTTGCACGACCAAGCAGTGGGTAACGGCCGAAGCGGGGACGTTTACCATCCTGGCGCGCGGTTTGCCGAACCAGAGCATGTTTACGGACACCAGGCCGGAAGCCAACACGGTCCCGTGACACCACCGGTCTCTTCCATCCTCACACGCACAGGGCTGCAATGCGCCACGATGGCGGTGATCGGTTGCCTGATGGCAGCCGGCGTCGTCCTTGCGGAGGATGCGCCGATGTCTCGTGTCGCGACGACCGTGCACAAGAGCGGCACGGCCGCCAATCTGATGGGCGTTCACGTTCGGGACACCACGCTCGGCTGGGCGGTGGGAACCGGCGGGACTATCATCAAAACCGGAGACGGCGGGAAACGGTGGAAAACCGTTCCGAGCGGGACCAACGTGCTGCTTACCGGCGTCTCGTTCGCTGACCGGCAGCAGGGCTGGGTGGTCGGAGCCAACGGCGTGATTCTCCATTCGTCCGACGGCGGGGACACATGGAGCGTGCAGCAGAGCGGCACGCAGTCGGCCTTGTATGGCGTCTTTTTTCTCACGGCGTCCGTCGGGTGGGCCGTGGGCGTAAGCGGGACCATCCTGCACACGAGCGACGGGGGCGCGCACTGGGATGACCAGGTCAGCGGCAGCAACGCCATTCTCTACGCCGTCCATTTCGTGGACCCGATGCATGGCGGGGCCGTCGGCGCGCTGGGCACGATTCTCGTGACGGAGGACGGCGGGAAGACCTGGCAGTCGCACGAGACCGACAATGCCGCGACGTTTTTCGATGTCGTGTTCACCGACGCCAATGGGGGCTGGGCGGTCGGCAACGCGGGTGCGCTCTACCAGACCACAGACGGCGGACGGCGATGGGTCGATCGTGCGATGGTGTGCGTCAAGACCTGCACGAGGCCGGCGGACTTATTGCGGGTCCGGTTTCCCACGTCCCAATCAGGGTGGATCGTCGGCGAGCGGGGCACGATTTTCAGGACGGTGGATGCAGGCTTCAGTTGGAATGAAGTGACGACTCCAACCACGAAAACGACGCTCTATGGACTGTCTTTCTTTGATTCGTCCCGTGGCTGGGCAGCCGGCGAGCAGGGGATGATGGTGCAGATTACGGCCGGCAAGCCGTAACGTCTTTTTCCTTCCTATCCCAATTCTCCCAATCGGCTTTGTAGAATGCTGACGGCTGAGAGTGCCGCGGTTTCGGCGCGCAGAATTCTTGCGCCCAGCGTGACGGGAAGAAAACCGTTCGCGTCGGCCTGGGCCAATTCTTCATCCCGCCACCCGCCTTCGGGACCGATGGCGAGCGTGATGGTCTGCGTCGGCGAGGAGGGAAGCGGGACGGCGCTGAGGCTTTGTCCGGTTCCCCGTTCGCTCAGGATTAATTTCAGTTCCGCCTGGACAGGCGTTGCAAAAAACTCCATGGCGGTGCGGGGAGCGCCGATGGTCGGCGCGTCCCACCGCTCCGACTGTTGCGCCGCTTCGATCGCAATCCGTTGCCAGCGCTCCTGCTGAGGACCAACCCGTCCCTGTTTTGGCCGGACAATTGTTTGCTCGGACACCAAGGGAATAATCGAAGCAACGCCCAGCTCTGTGGCTTTTTGAATGGCCCAGTCCATTCGTTCACCCTTTAATATGGCTTGCCCGATCAGCAGGCGTGGAGTTGTCGGGTCGGGGCCGGTGCGTCGCTCGATCACGCTGCCGTGCAGCGTTTGTCGGCCGACATCGGTGACCTCAATCAAGTAGCGTCGCCGGTGCTCATCACCAACCCAGATCCGTTCGCCGGTCCGGACGCGCAGGCTGGCGCGGAGATGCTCGAGCAGGGGACCTGCAATGGTGATTGTCTGTTCGTGGATCTGGTCGGCAGTAATGAAAAAAACCGGCATGGTCTGGACGTTAGGCGTGAGGAGTGAGGCGTAAGGTGTGGGGGACGAGAAGCGAAGAGTGACGGTGAGGACCTTCTTGCACGCCTAACTCCTTACGCTTCACGCCTCACGGCACTCACGGTCACTCGAAGTAGTTTTTCATTTTCTCGAAGAACCCGTCGCCGTCCTTGTCCAGCGTCATCCCGCTTTCCTTGGCGAAGTCGGACAGGATCTCTTTTTGCCTGGCCGTCAGTTTGGTGGGAATCTCGACCTTGACGCGGATGATCTGATCGCCGGCGTGCCGGTTATGCTTGAGGCTCGGCACGCCGAGGCCCTTCAAACGCAATAATTTGTCGTGCTGCGTGCCGGGCGGAACCTTGATGATCGTTTCGCCGGTGAGGGTCGGCACCGCCACCTTGGCGCCGAGCGCCGCCGTGACAAAGCTGACCGGCACGTCGCAGATGATATCGGTGTCCTGCCGGGTAAAAATCGGATGCGGTTTGACGGCTACGGCCACGTAGAGATCCCCGGCCGGGCCGCCATTGTTCCCGTCTTCGCCCTCGTGCGAGAGCCGCAGACGCATGCCGGTTTCGATGCCGGCCGGGATGGTGACCGACAGCGTGCGCTCGCGGTGGACGCGCTTTTTCCCCCGGCAGGCGGCGCAGGGGTCGGTGATGACATGCCCGCTGCCTTCACATTGGCTGCAGGGGCGGCTGACGCTGAAAAATCCCTGCTGGAACCGCAACTGGCCCGTGCCCCGGCACCCGGGGCAGGCCTTGATGCCCGCGCTGGACTTTGCACCCGAGCCGTTGCACTCCTGGCACTTTTCCCACCGTGGAATTTTGAGTTTGACGTCCTTGCCGTAGATCGCTTCTTCGAAGGATAGTTCGAGATTGTACTGCAGATCCGATCCGCGTGCCGTGCGGGACCGCCCGCCGCCGAAGAAATCCTCGAAGATGTCGCCGAAGATATCGGCGCCGCCTCCGCCGCGGCCAAAGTCGAATCCCTCGAAGCCGCCGCCGAAGCCCTGCGGCCCGCCGGCATGGCCGAACGTGTCGTAGCGCTGGCGTTTGCCCTGGTCGCTCAGGGTTTCATAGGCTTCGTTGACTTCCTTGAATTTCTCTTCGGAGGCCTTCTTTTGCTGGTCACCGGTCTGGAGGTCGGGATGGAATTGGCGGGCGAGCTTGCGGTAGGCCTTTTT
>JANOEZ010000424.1:0-4375 GCA_031413335.1 Nitrospirota bacterium | reverse complement strand
CTTGTGCGGCAGGAATACGAGAATGGCGGTGGTGACGATCAGGATCGTGGTGACGAAGAGAAACTCGAAGTGGGTGGCCAGAAACGCCTTGAGTGTTTCCATGGAAATTCCGCGGTCGGCTGCGCGTGCGAGTCATGCGCCCGTTATCGGCGCTTGGAAAGAATACCTGCGCGTTCCCTCGGTGTCAATCCATGCCGGGTTCCCGGCGTCCGTCTGAAAACAGGCTCTCGTCAGCGGATGCGCCTCAGGACACGAGCGATTTGCGTGGCGCAAATCGGCGCAGGCGGAGGGCGTTCCCGACGACGCTCACGGACGAGAGGGCCATGGCCGCCGCAGCCCAGATGGGGTTGAGCACGCCCAGCGCCGCCGCAGGAATCAGCAGCACATTATAGAAAAAGGCAGCCGCCAGGTTCTGTTTGATGTTCCGCGTCGTGGCGCGCGAGAGGGCGATGGCGGTGACGATGCCGCGCGGATCGCCCGTGATCAAGGTGAGGTCGGCGGCCTCCATGGCCACGTCGGTGCCGGTGCCGATCGCGATGCCGACGTCCGCCTGGGCCAGCGCCGGCGCATCATTGATGCCGTCGCCGACCATCGCCACGATCTTGCCGGTATCTTGCAGTTGCTTGATCTCCCGCGCTTTTTGATCGGGCAGGACTTCGGCCAGGACGCGAGTGACACCTAATTGTCCGGCGATGGCCTGGGCCGCGCGTTGGTGGTCCCCGGTCAATAAGATCACTTCCAATCCCAGCCGCTGCAGCGCCGCGACGGTTTCGCGCGCATGTTCCTTGAGCGTATCGGCGACGGCGATGACACCGACGACTTCGCTTCCGGCCGACGGCTTGCCGGTCTCCCGCACGGCCACATACATCGGCGTGACGCCGGCCGCTGCCAGATGTCCGGCCGCCTGCTGCGCCTGGGACGGCACGGAAATATTCTCGATTTCCATCAGGCGGAGGTTGCCGAGCACCACCAGTTGAGGGTTCGGTGGTCCGGCGACCGTGGCGCGGATGCCGTGCCCGGGCACGGCGGTGAAGGCCTGCAGTGCGCGGAGCGTGAGCCCCTGTTCCCTGGCATGGCGGACGATGGCCGCTCCCACCGGATGTTCCGAATCCTGCTCGGCCGAGGCGGCGATGGCGATGACTTGTTCGGCGGTCCATCCTTCGGCAAACGGCAGGATGGCGCCCACCGACGGCTCGCCGCGTGTGATCGTGCCGGTCTTGTCCAGCACGATGGTCGTGAGTTGGTGCGCGCGCTCCAGGGCGTCGCCGCCCCGGATCAGCACGCCATGCTCCGCGCCCTTGCCGATGCCGACCATGATGGAGGTGGGCGTGGCCAACCCCAGCGCGCAGGGGCAGGCGACGATGAGCACGGTGACGGCGTTGATCAGCGCATGCGTGAAGGCCGGCGCCTGCCCCAGGATCATCCAGAGCACGAACGTTAGTCCCGCGATGCCCAGGACCGCCGGGACGAAATACGAGGCGATCCGGTCGGCCAGCCTGGCGAGCGGCGGTTTGGCCGCCTGCGCCTCCTCGACGATCCGGATGATCCGGGCCAGTGCCGTCTCGCGGCCCACTTTCGTGGCTTCGATCCGAAGACTGCCCATGCGGTTCAGCGTCGCACCGATCACCGGATCGCCGGGCTGCTTGTCCACCGGCAGGCTCTCGCCCGTGATCATGGATTCGTCGACGACCGAGACGCCCTGGCGGACGATCCCGTCCACGGGAATTTTTTCTCCGGGCCGCACGATCACGAGATCGCCGACTCGGACGTCTCCGACCAACACATCCATTTCGCGCTCGCTGCGGATGATCCGTGCCCGCCTGGGTTGCAGGCCCGCCAGTTTTCGGATCGCGTCCGAAGCCCGTCCCTTGGCCCGCGCCTCCAGCAGGCGTCCGAAGAGAATCAGCGTGATGATGGACGCCGAGGTATCGAAATAGACGGCAGGCATCTGGCCGGTCGCGGCGAAGACGTCCGGCGCCAGGATGGCGGCCACGCTGTAGAGGTAGGCGGCCGAGGTGCCCACGGCAATCAGGGTATTCATGTCCGTGGAACCGTGCCGGGCGACTGCGATCGCGCCTTTATAGAAGCGCCAGCCGGCCCAGAACTGAATGGGGGTGGCCAGGAGCAGCTGGGTCCAAAGCGATGCCGCTTGCGAGATCGCGATGCCCAGATGCTCGGCCATGCCCAGGATCATGATGGGCAGGGTCAGGGCAGCGGCGGCCAGACATTGCAGGAGCAGCGTGCGCGCCGTGTCCGCCCGTTCGATGGGCGCACCCGTCTTCTTCGCAGCCGGCATCAGCGGCGTGTAACCGAGCGAGCGGATCGTGTCCTCGATGGTTTTTGAATTCGTGGCGTTCGGCTGGTATTCCACGGTCGCTTGTTCGGTGGCCAGGTTGACCGACGCCCGCAACACGCCGGGCACGGCCTGGAGCCCCTGTTCGATCCTGGCGACACACGAGGCGCAGGACATGCCGTCAATCGGAATAATCAAGTGCTGAGGACTGAGGACTGAGGACTGAGGGCGAAGAGTCGGGATGTGTGTCTCAGTCCGCAGTCCTCGTTGCTCCGTCCTTTGGGGAAGCCCGAGCGTCACCATCTGTCCCGTTGGCTTGACCATCTCCTGCGGTCCCGACTGTAAAATCTTTCCGGGGTCGGCTTCGAAGCGCCGTTGGCATCCCGGCGCACAGAAGTAATAGGTCGTGCCGTGATGCACGGAGGTGGCGGGAGCCTTCTGTTCGTCCACGGTCATGCCGCAGACGGGATCGATCGCCATTCGCTCACTCCATAAGAAGGACGGAGGACTGAGTGCGGAGGACTGAGCGTAAATCCTTCCTCTCAGTCCTCGTTACTCAGTCCTGACTGAGTGAAGCTATCGTATCAGATCAGTCAACAGGGGAGGAAATCAACCCGGGGACGACTCGGAGTCTGCAATGCCCTTCTGTTTGATGAGGCGGGCGAGGTAGGTTCGCTGGAGCTTGAGCCGTTCGGCGGCCTTGGTCTGGTTGCCCTCGGCGCGCTCCAGCGCGAGGCGGATGATGGCGATGCTGTGCTCTTCCATCGAATCGTGATAGGGGAGGTCGAGATAGGGGAGGGCCGCTCCCGCGCCGGAGCCGGACGGGGAGTCCCAGGGTGAGAGGGCCAGGAGGTCGGGCGTGATGACGTCGTACTCGCTCAGCACCACGGCGCGGGCGATGGCGTTGTCCAGTTCGCGGACATTGCCGGGCCAGGGATAGCGCTGGATGGCGGCCAGGGCATCGGGCGCCAGGCGCATCGGGGCTTTTTTGATTTCGCGGGCGTGGCGGTCGAGGAAAAATCCGGCCAGGCTGGGGAGATCCCCGGCGCGGTCGCGTAGCGGGGGCAGCGTCAGGGTGACGATATTGAGTCGGAAGAAGAGATCCTCGCGGAAACGCCCGTCCTTCACGGCGCGTTTCAACTCCTTGTTTGTCGCGGCGATGACACGCAGGTTCACTTTGACGGTGCGGACGCCGCCGACGCGCTGAAATTCGTGATCCTGCAGCACGCGCAGCAGCTTCGCCTGCAGGGGCATCGGCATGTCGCCGATCTCGTCCAGAAACATCGTGCCGCCGTCGGCCAGCTCGACCTTGCCTTTTTGCAGCCGGTCGGCGCCGGTAAAGGCGCCCTTCTCGTGGCCGAACAGCTCGTTCTCGAGCAGCGTGTCCGTCAACGCCACGCAGTTGATCACGACAAACGGCATGTCGCGGCGCGGGCTCCACTGGTGCATGGAGCGCGCGAACAGCTCCTTGCCGGTGCCGCTCTCGCCCAGCAGCAGCACGCCCGCATCCGACTTGGCCGCCCGCTTCGCCAGATCGATGACGGATGTCATCGCCGGACTCTGGCCGACGATGGTCGCGTACCGGCTTTCGACTTCGGTCCGCAGGCATTCAACCTGCCGCGCCAGCGAGGCGCGCTCCAAAGCCTTGGTGATGACGATCGCCAGATGATCCACGTCGAAGGGTTTGGTCAGGAAGTCGTGTGCGCCCTGTTTCATCGCCTGCACGGCGGCGGTGATGGTGCCGTGCGCGGTCATGACGATGACCGGCATCTCGTGGCCGGTCGGCCGGCTCCGAGCCAGGCGTTTCAGCACGTCCAGTCCGGACAACCGCGGCATTTCCAGATCGAGCAGCATGAGATGAGGCGTTTCCTGCTCGATCAGCTCGAGCGCGCGAAGCCCGTCGCCGGCACAGACGGTGCTGTAGCCGAGCGCTTCCAGGCGGTCCCGGAGGACGGTGACGATATCGGTATCGTCGTCCACGACAAGAATCTTGGCTTTGGCAACCGATCTGTCCATCGACGTGTTCCTGGAATAAGGAATCCTAAGAGGGGCGAGTATAGCCGAGGCCGAGCCGGTGTGCGA
>JANOEZ010000423.1:0-3145 GCA_031413335.1 Nitrospirota bacterium | reverse complement strand
GTGTTGTAGACACGAGCGTATCCCCACATCCCCGCCACATAGTGATGCGCCACGTGACAGTGGAACAGGAAGTCGCCGGCCAGGTGTTGGCACCCGCCGCCGCCGCATTCCGGCTCCAGATCGAGCGCTTCGGACGGCCCGATCACTTCCACGTCCACGCGATCGGATTTGGTCCGGATGATCGGATACTTGACCGGTCCGTCCTGACCGGCGGCCCAGAGCATGTTGGGCTCCGTGTCAGGACTCCGCTGCCATCGGATGGACCCGCTGTGCGGATGGTGCGAGTGAAACACCTCCGATCCGCCGTGGACCAGCCGGTATTTGACCGGATCGCCCAGATAGGCTCGCGGAATCGTCGTCGGCGGCTCGCCGAACGTATAGGCGCTGTAGGCCAGCGACTCATCCTCGAAGCCGAAATACTCATGCTGCAGATGCATCTCGTCGATGCCGAACGGCTCGCTGCGATAATTCAGCGCCCGCCCGCCGGGACGATAGGCGTCCGTCAGGGGGTCGCGCTGGGGCAGGAAGTCGCCCTTCTTGTTGACCGGCCGGAAGGCTTCATCGCCGATTTCGTGATAGAAGATCACGAACTCGCGGAAATCCGGTCCCGAGCCGTTGTCGATCATCGCCTGCCAGCCGCTCTTCATATCCGCAGCGTGGCCGGTGCCGAGAGGATCGAGATACTTCGATCCCTGCGGCTCGACAATCACGGCGCCGAACAGACCCATCACCGTCAACTCGCGCGCATGGCTGTAGGAATGGAACCGCCGGACCCCTTCCTGGGTCTTCGGATGGATGTACCATTCCATTTCCACGCTTTTGCCAGGCGCCACTGCCGTTTCCGGGTTGGTCGTCGTCGCGGCCTTGCCGGTGGCTGAAACGATCATGCTCCCGCCGTTGATGTGCAGACTTCCGACTTCACTATCCATCTGGTTGCGCAGCGTGATCTTCAGGCAGTCGCCCTTGTTCGCTCGAATAGCCAATGGCTGAATATAATCGCCCTGCAATCCGGTGGTCACCGAACCCGGATCGAACCCTTCCTTTTCACGCGCCGCCTTGTTCTGGGCTTCCTCGGCCCGCACCTTGTCCACGTTCTCGCTCAGGACATACATGTAGCCGGGATAGTAATCCTGCCACCGGTTCAAGGTGATTTCGGCGTTGATCATCGAGATATCGTACTTCTTGGTGGGCACCCCGGAAGGACACTTTGCGCCCTGCGTACCGGCGAGGTCGGCCTGCGAATCCACGGCAAGCAGAAAGCTCGATCCATCCTGCCCCATGTACTGGTGCATCGTGGACATGCCGTTGAAGGCGCCCGAGGTCATCTGCGCCTGGGCGTCCTGCTGGGCCTGCTCTTCGAGCTTCCGCATGAGCCGGTGATGTTGCAGCTCGATCTTCTCGGAGCGCTCGGCGCGCCCTTCGATGGCATCCTCGACGATGGTCTGGCCCTTCAACTGCTGCTGCCAGCCAATCGGGGTCGCTTTGGGCGAGACGGCATGGCCCTCATGCTGGCTCTCGACCGCAAACACGGCCGGCGATCCCACCAGGCTGCTCACAAGTACAAGTGCCGGCAGAGCCCGTTGGAAACTCTGCTGGAATTGAACAGTCAATGCTTTCATGACACGCCCCCCTCTAAGTTAGCTAACAGCCGATAGCTGATAGCGAATAGCTCACCCAACAATGATTGTGTATTATTATGATCTGCTGACATTCCTTAACGCCTTTCCGACCTCTCGCTGCTACTAGCTATTGGCCATTTGCTATTGGCTTTTTTAAGAACCGGCGAAGGGTCCTCCGTGAGGAGGGGTCTGGGGCAAGTCGGAGGCCGGTCCAAGCTACACCCCACCCTTCACCGGCAGTACCGACTACCGCAACAGTCGTGCCTGGATCAGCCTGCGCACACCAGGGCTGAAATTTCCCTTGTCTGAACATCGTTTAGAAGAGATTCGGAGTTGCGTGACGCCGGTCGCTCTTTTCAAAAATTCCACAGTCATAGACATCGCAGAGAAGACAATAAAATAAGCATCAACTATTTCAACGAGATGGAGTGTCTAATTTGCTGGACGCTGTTCGCTGAAAAATGAGGCAGGATGGGGCAGTTGACCCGTGAAATGCAAAAAGTGAAACGTGAAAAGTTTGAAGACGCCTCGGACGCTTCACGAGACTCAATTTGGACATGCTTGAAGGCGAAGCGACTCGCCCGCGCGCCGCGACAACTCCTCCATCACTTTCGTCAGATTGGCCTCCAATTGGACTTCTTTTTTCTTTTGTTCCCGTTCCGGGTACGCCTCAAAATATTTGTGCCCCAGCAGGGCGAACTCACGGACGGTCCAGACCGGCTGCTCGCAACCGGTGAGCTGCAAGACTTCGACCTCAATCAGGACAGGCCGGAAGGCCCATCCGAACGCGTAGAAGCCTCCGGTCCAGAGCGGCAGGTCGGTCAGGATGTCAAAACCGAGGTAACTCCCCATGACAACCGGGTTCCCACCTGTGGCCGCGCCCACGATAGCCAGTTGCGAGGAGGCGGTCGCGGCCCAGCCAGTCAGCCAATATCGAAGCGGCAGTTGTCCGTAGCCGAGAATTCTTCCGGTCAGCACGAGATCCACGCCGGCCGCCCGGCCCATCGCGAGCAGTAAATCGAGGGAGATTGGTGTGTCAGGAGGAACCACGTCCGTCTCGATCCGTTTCGCTTCGTGCAGCGACGTCACGGCAAAGCCGTCCTGCCGGCTGAGGTGATCTGTCAACAGCCGTTGCGCCTTGAGCGTCACGTCCGCGACCAGCCGTTGCCGGATTGCCGGTTCGTCCTCGGATGTCGGCGGCTCCGCAAATGAATGGATTTTGTCGCTGTGCGAGATGGCCACCTCCATTGTGAAGGGACCGATCAAAATCGTCGGATCAGGCGCGGGCTCCCGCTGCTCGCGCGCCGCCGTTCCGCAGCCGCTCGACAGGACAAGACCGACGGCCAATAGCAAGGCAAGCGAGGAATGCATGTGGTGTTCGGCAGGCACAGAGGTCACGGGAAGGGATGATTAAACGAGACCGTAGTCCCGCAGTTTGTTGTAGAGGCCGGCCCGGCTGATCTTGAGCAGCTTGGCGGCTTTCATTTTATTGCCGCTTGTATCGTGCAGCGCCTGTTCGATGCGGG
>JANOEZ010000422.1:0-3212 GCA_031413335.1 Nitrospirota bacterium | reverse complement strand
CGGCGCGCGACGTTCGAGATGCCGGCCGACGCGAAGGGCTGGTTCGAAGTGACCTGGTACGGCGCGCGCGCGATGGCGTTCGTGCAGAGCGACACCGCGCTCACGCTCGCCGAGCAACTGGTCCGTCCCCTTCTTCACATGAACCCGCGCAAAGCCTTCATCCTCCCCGTCCAGGATCGCACGATCCACTTCATCCAGCTTATAGGTGAAGGTCTCGACCTCGATCCCCTTGGCCTTCGCATCGGCCTCGTACATGCCAACGTGCGCTACTTCCGGTTCCGTAAAGGTGGCCCAGGGAATGACCAGCGAGTTCGTGCTGGCATAGCCGAGGCCCAGGGGATGCGGGAACAGCGCGTTCTGGATCACGATCTGCGCCATGGCATCCGCCGTGTGGGTAAATTTAAACGGGAAGCAGATGTCCCCCGCCGCGTAGATGTTGGGATTGGTCGTCTGCAGCCGGTCGTTCACCTTCACGCCGGTCTTGTCGTAGGTCACCCCCACGACATCCAGCCCCAGACCTTCCGTGTTGGGCTTGCGGCCGACGCCGACCAGGATTTCATCCACCGTAATGTCGTACTGCTGGCCGTGCGAATCCACGGTCAGCCGCTTGCCGCCGTCCGTCTTGCTGACCTTCAGATCCTTGCCGCAGCACATCAATTGCAGACCGTCACGGAGCATGGATTTCAAGGCAATTTCAGCCGCGTCGCGGTCCTCGTTCGGCATGATGCCGTGCATGGCTTCGATCAGATATGTCTGGCTCCCGAACCGCGCGAACGATTGTGCGAGTTCGCATCCGATGGGACCGGCGCCGATCACCGCCACCCGCTTCGGCAAATCGGTCAGCGTAAAGACCGTCTCGTTGGTCAGATAGCCAGCTTCCTGCAGACCCGGCGTCGGCGGCGCGGTGGCGCGGGCTCCGGTGCAGATCGCGGCCTTCTTGAATCGGAGCGTCCGGTTCCCGGCAGGCCCTTGGACTTGAATGGTATCCGGCCCGGTAAACGTCCCGCTCCCGATATAGACATCCACGCCCAGCTTCTTGTAGCGATGCGCCGAGTCCGTGTGGCTGATACGGGCGCGCAGTTTCCGCATCCGCGCCATGGCCGCCGCAAAGTCGTACTTCACACCGGCCGGAATATGCACGCCGAACTCTTCGGCACGCTTCACGTCCGCCCAGGCCCGCGCGGCCCGGATCACACCCTTGGACGGCACACAGCCGACGTTCAAGCAGTCGCCGCCCATCAGATGCTTCTCGATCAACGCGACTTTGGCTCCGACAGCCGCGGCGATCACCGCCGTCACCAGCCCCGCCGTGCCGGCGCCGATCACCACGATGTTGTACCGGCCGTCCGGCTCCGGGTTGACCCACTGCGGCGGATGCACATTGTTGACGAGCGCGCGGTTGTGCTCGTCGTCCGGAAGCACGGTGACAGGCTCATGCGACATGCTCGGCTCTCCCTTCACTGCGCCGCAGGCTTTTTGGCGGTCAATTTTTTCCCAAATTTTTGATAGACGATCGGCACCAGCGCCAGGAGTCCCAGCAAGGTAAAGGCGATCAACACATTCGGCGAGGCGATTTCCTTCAATGAGTTGATCGTGCCGAGCTGGCGGCCGGCATAGGCGAACACGAAGCTGCCAGGGATGATCCCGATCGCCGTGGCGGCCACATAGGTCGCCAGGCTGACCCGGGTCAGGCCGGACACCATATTGACGACAAAGAACGGAAAGAGCGGAATCAGCCGGAGCGTCATCAGATAGCTGAAGGCATTATTCGCGAAGCCTTCTTGAATGGGCGCCAGCCGGCTGCCGAACTTCGACTCCACCCAATCCCGGAGCAGATACCGCGCGGTCAGGAAGGCCAGGGTTGCGCCGCTCGTCGCCGCGAGGTTCACATAGACGGTTCCCAGGACGCTCCCGAACAAAAACCCGCCGGCCAGCGTGAAGAACACGGCGCCCGGCAGGGAGGCCGACACCAACAGGCAATAGGCCCCGACGAAGATGGCCACGGAGGCGGCATAGTGGGTCTCAGTGAAGGCCAGCAAACTGTCCCGGTTGGCTTTGAGCGAGTCGAGGGAGAGGTACCGGCCCAGGTCAAAGTAGAAGAACGCGCCGATCGCCGCCGCAAACAAGACGGCGACGACGATCTTGCCGTAGCTTGAAGCAGGCTGAGCTGCCGGTGTATCCATGGGTGCAGTCATCGTAACCTCGTGATTCATCATGGCGACCTCTTTCTAGCGTGTCAACCCTTCGACCCCGAGCAGAGTCGAGGGGCTCAGGGTTGATCCTGAGCTTGCCGAAGGATCAATGGGTGATGAGGACAATCACATGCCGTACAACGTCTACGAGTGAGTCGTCGAACCGGCCTGAACCTTACACAACACGACCCGGCCCGTCCTCCTGAAGGAAGTCGGGCCGGGCAGAGGATTCTTACAGAGTTCTAGAGAGTCTTACGGCAGGCGAAACTTGGCGGCCATCGACGCGCCTTCAAGAGCGTCGCCGGCAGATTGCCACCAGGCAGTCTTAACGGTGCAGCGCCCATCGGGCGTCCCGCGTGAGTCGGAGGCTTGGTCACGTTGGCATGGAGGCTGAACCTTCTGAGAACTGTGTAGCGCAGATGGAGGATGCTCGACTCGTGCTGCGCCCGGTGAGGCGCAGGCTCCAAGCATGATCAGGCTGAAGGCGGCAAGAACCAGTCGGCAGGCCATCGGACACCTCCCCGGAAGGAGCATGGACAGGCTCTGCTTTTGCCATCGGCTGGAAGAGGGAAAAACTTAAGGGGCAAGGCTACTGTTTCTGCTGCTGCCGTAACGCCTGTTTGAGCCGCTCGCGGGCTTCGGGAGACAAGCCGGCGGACGGCTCCTGCCCCATCAGCTTGTCAGGGCTTTGACGCATGGCGCTGCGGATGAAGATGAGCTGCTGCCTGTATCGCTCGCACCACTTGCAGACCAGAAAATGCAGGTGAATTTTGATCTTCGCGCCGAGCGGCAGCGGACGATCCATGTCCTCCGACACCAGTTGGACGACCTGATTGCAGGGCGGCGTCATCCGGATCAGCCAGCCGGCGATCAAGCCGATTCGCAGCTTCAATCCTTTGACGTCTTGCGTGGGCCCGATTTGCATGACGTTTATGTCACCCTCAATCCAAAATGATGCGTTTCCAGGCACCCCCGCAGATGTTTGCGCGAACGGTGCAGCAAGACCCACAGATTATTCGG
>JANOEZ010000421.1:0-1484 GCA_031413335.1 Nitrospirota bacterium | reverse complement strand
GTCACGAATCCGGTTGTTGCAGGGTTCGTGACGGTGTGGCCAGCGGGTGTCGCTCGTCCGAATGCGTCGAATCTCAACTTTGTCGCCGGGCTGAGCCGCATGCATCGCTCGCTGGAGGAATTCGTCCTGCGCGGCCTCAAGACGACGATTCCGTTCATGGAAAAGATCATGGAGGAACCGGATTTCATGGCCGGGAAGTTCGACACCTCCTATCTGGAAACGCATCCGGACGTGTTCAACTACGACGAGCACATCGAACCGGAGGATCTGGTATTGGCCATTTCCGCGTCCATCGCGGCGTATGAGGGACTATAATGAGTGCTGAGGGCCGAGTGCTGAGGACTGAGAGGGCGGATCCGCGACCTCAGTCCTCAGTCCTGAGTCCTCAGTCCTGAGCATATGGCAACACGTAAACCCACAAAGAAGTCAGGCACAGGCAAACCCGGGCTCGACGTCACGCCGGCGCCGGGTAAAAAGCTGCTGATCACGGACGTCGCCCTGCGCGACGGCCACCAGTCGCTGCTGGCCACGCGCATGCGCACCGAGGACATGCTGCCGATCGCGCAGAAACTGGACGCCATCGGCTACTGGTCGCTGGAAGTCTGGGGCGGCGCCACGTTCGACACCTGCCTGCGTTTCATCAAGGAAGACCCCTGGGAGCGGCTCCGTGCGCTGCGCGCCGCCATGCCCAAGACCAAACTGCAGATGCTGCTGCGGGGGCAGAACGTCGTGGGCTACCGCCACTACGCGGACGATGTGGTGGAGCGATTCATCGAACGCTCGGCGACCAACGGCATCGACGTCTTCCGCATCTTCGACGCACTGAACGACGTTCGCAACATCGAGCATTCGGTCCGCTGCGTGAAGGACCAGGGCAAGCATGTCGAGGCCGCGCTCTGCTATACCGTGAGCCCCGTCCACACCCTGGACAGCTTCGTCTCCCTGGCCAAACGCCTGGAGGACCTGGGCACCGACACGCTCTGCATCAAGGACATGGCGGGCCTGCTGGCGCCGATGGACGCCTACCAGTTGGTCAGGAAACTCAAGGCCGCGGTGGAGGTGCCGATCCACCTGCACACGCACTACACGTCGGGCATGGCGTCCATGTCGTCGCTGATGGCCGTGCTTGGCGGGCTGGATATTCTGGACACAGCCATGTCGCCGCTCGCCGGCGGCACGTCCCACCCGCCGACGGAAACGATGGTCGCGGCGCTGCGCGGCACGCCCTACGATACGGGCTTGCAACTGCCGCGCTTCATCCCGATCGCCGAGCACTTTAGGGCGGCGAGAAAAAAATACCACCAGTTCGAGAGCGACTTTACGGGCGTGGACGCCGAAATCCTGACCTCTCAGATCCCTGGCGGGATGCTCTCCAACCTGGCCGCCCAGTTGGCGGAGCAGAACGCGCTGGACAAGATGCGGGACGTGCTCGAAGAAGTCCCGCGCGTGCGGAAGGACATGGGCTACCCGCCGCTGGTCACACC
>JANOEZ010000420.1:0-4047 GCA_031413335.1 Nitrospirota bacterium | reverse complement strand
AAGAATTCGGCACGAAGGTCGAGATGAAGAACATTAATTCCTTCAAGTTCGTGAAGGATGCGATCGAATACGAAGTCAAACGACAGACGAAGGTACTGAACGAGGGCGGGAAAATTTATCAGGAGACCAGGCTCTGGGATACGAATAAAGGTGAGACGGCGGTCATGCGCAGCAAGGAAGAGGCGCACGACTACCGGTATTTCCCGGACCCTGATTTAGTCCCTATGGAAATTTCCGAGGAATGGATCGGTGAACTAAAAAAGACGTTGCCGAAACTGGCCACTGAAATGCGCGGGCAATTCACCGAGGAATATGGACTGACGGACTATGCGGCCGGCGTGCTGACGGCGGACAAGGATGCGGCGGAATATTTTGTGCGCTCAGTGACCGCAGCGGTGCAGGCCGGCTTGCCGAAAGCCGAAGGCGGGCGTGAAATCGCCAATTGGGCCACGGGTGATTTGCAGGCCTTGCTGAACGAGAAGAAAGTCGGATTCGCGGAAAGCCCCGTCAAGCCCGAGCAGTTTGCCGAATTGGTGGTCAAAAAGCACAAGGGCGAGATTAGCGGGCCGATTGCCAAAACCGTGCTGGCGGAGATGTTCACGACCGGTAAAAATGCCGATGAGATCGTGAAAGCCAAAGGTCTCACGCAGGTCTCCGATGCGGGCGCGCTGGCGAAGATCATCGACGAGGTCATTGCGAAGAATCCGGCGCAGGTCCAGCAGTACAAGGGCGGCAAGGAAGCCGTGCTCGGATTTCTCGTCGGCCAGGTGATGAAGGCTTCAGGCGGGAAAGCGAATCCAGGCAAGGTCAATGAGCTGTTGAAGGAAAAATTGGCGTTATGAGCGCGATTCGGGAGATCAAGGCGAGGCAGATTCTGGACTCGCGCGGGAATCCGACTGTCGAGGTGGACGTGCTGCTGAAAAGCGGCGCGCGCGGCCGCGCGGCGGTGCCGTCCGGCGCCTCCACCGGCGAGAAGGAAGCGATAGAACTGCGCGACGGCGACAAGAAGCGCTGGATGGGGAAAGGTGTCTCCAAGGCGGTGGCGAACGTCGGTGCGGCCATCGCGCCGAAGCTGATGGGGATGGAGGCGCTGGATCAGACGACCGTCGATCGCGCGATGATCGATCTGGACGGGACTAAGACGAAGGGAAAGTTGGGAGCGAATGCGATCCTCGGTGTGTCGCTGGCGGTGGCGCGCGCGGCGGCTGATGAAACCGGGAAGCCGCTTTATCGCTATCTCGGCGGGGCCGATGCGCGGGTGCTGCCGGTGCCGATGATGAACATCATCAACGGCGGGGCGCATGCGGACAATCGCCTCGATTTGCAGGAATTCATGATCATGCCGGTGGGTGCGAACACGTTCAGCGAAGCGCTCCGCATGGCCACGGAAATCTTTCACACGCTGAAGGCCCTGCTGAAGAAGAAGGGTCTTAGTACGGCGGTCGGCGACGAGGGCGGCTTTGCGCCGGATCTGAAATCGAACGAAGAAGCGCTGAGCCTGATCATGAAGGCGATCGAGGGAGCCGGCTACAAGCCAGGGAAGGACATTGCGCTGGCTCTGGATGCTGCCGCGAGCGAGTTCTACGAGAAAGGTGCCTACTACCTGGAAGCGGAGAAAAAACCCAAGCGGTCTTCGGAGGAGATGATCAAGTACTACACGAAGCTGGTGAACAATTATCCGATCCTCTCTATCGAGGACGGACTGAGCGAGCTGGACTGGACAGGCTGGAAGATGTTGACGGAGCAACTCGGCCGGCGCGTGCAACTGGTCGGCGACGACATCTTCGTGACGAACGTCGAAATCTTCGCGCGGGGCATCAAGGAAGGGATCGGCAATTCGATCCTGATCAAGGTCAACCAGATCGGGACCCTGACGGAAACACTGGAAGCGATCGAGATGGGGAAGAAGGCCGGCTATACCGCGGTGGTGTCGCATCGGTCAGGCGAGACGGAGGATACGACGATTGCGGATATCGCCGTCGCGCTCAACACCGGTTTGATCAAGACCGGGTCGCTGTCCCGCACCGACCGAGTCGCCAAATACAATCAGTTGATCCGGATCGAGGAAGAGCTCGGCAGCAATGCCATCTATCCCGGACGGAAGGCTGTGAAGGCGGCGGAGTAAGCCTATTATGATGAGGAGAAACCGCACGCAGGATATGCTCAAGCGACGTACGCGTCTGTTCGGGCGCGTGACCCTGCTGGCCGGCGGGGTCTTTGCGGTCGTGCTCGGCGTCGCCTTTTTCTTCGGCGACATGGGCGTGTTCACGTATCTGCAGATGAGGGACCATTCCAGGCAGCTGGAGCAGGAGCTTAAAGATCTGGAGCGGACGAATGCCGAACTCAAGACGGAAATCCGTCGTACGCAGAACGATCCGGCCAGGATCGAGGAATTAGCCAGAGAGCGGCTGGGCTTCGTGCGGCCGGGCGAGACGGTCTATCAGATCGTGAGAGAGAAAGCCGATAGCAAATAGCTGATAGCGAACAGCTAATCGCTGGCAGAGGGCAGCAAGAAATGGTCAAGATTATGACAAAAACAGTTCCGGGCTATTCGCTACTCGCTATTCGCTACCAGCGTGAAGGTCTGTCGTAATGAAGACCGGCACGGTCACGATTGTGGGGCGTCCGAATGTCGGAAAGTCCACGCTGCTGAACGCGCTGCTGGGAGAGAAGATTGCGATCGTCTCAAACAAACCCCAGACGACCCGCACCCGCATTCTCGGCGTGGTGCACCGGCCGGACGCGCAGCTGTTGGTGTTGGACACGCCGGGTCTCCACAAGCCGCAGTACAAGCTCAACAGCCGCATGGTGCGCGCGGCGATCGACACGCTGGGCGAAGCCGACGTCGTGTACGTGATGGTCGAGGCGACCTCGACCCCTGGCCCCGGCGACCGCTTTGTCATCGAGCAGGTGCGCCAGGCGGTGAACGACGACGGGCTCAAAGTGTTTTTGCTCATCAATAAGGTGGATGCGGTCAACAAGTCCAGAGTGTTGCCCCTGATCGACGCCTACCGGACGATGCTAGATTGGGCGGAAGTGGTCCCGCTGTCGGCGACCACGGGGATCAACGTGGACCGGCTGCTGGAGCTGACGATCAAACTGTTGCCGGAAGGGCCGGCTCCGTACGGGGAGGATTTCCTAACCGATCAGCCGATGCGCACGCTGGCGGCTGAATTAATCCGCGAGAAGATCCTGGAGCAGACCCGCGAGGAAATCCCGTACGCGGTGGCCGTCTTCATCGATCGTTTCGTCGAGGAGGGGAAGCTGACCAGGATCGCCGCCACGATTTTGGTCGAAAGGGATTCGCAGAAGGCCATCGTGGTCGGAAAGGGCGGGCAGCGGCTCAAGGAGGTCGGAACGGCCGCGCGTCTGGATATGGAACGGTTATTCGGCACGAAGGTGTTTCTGGAATTGTGGGTCAAGGTCAAGGAAGACTGGCGCGAAGACGAACAGATGCTGACGGAGCTCGGATATTGAACCAGTCGAAAGTCATAAAGTCTAAAAGTCATCAAGTCCGAAGAAAAGACTTTACGACGTTACGACATTCAGACTTGAAAGACTGATGATGCAACCAAATGACAAGCCAGTCCAGGGCGAGCGTGATCTGGCGCGGGAGACTGCCAGGGATTCCACGCGGGAACAGGCGGACAGGGGCCAGAGCAAGTTCGACCTGATGCTGGTGTCCTTCCAAAAACTACTGCGACGCGGCGCCATCACCAACCTCAGCAAGATGCTGGGAAAGATGCACCCGGCCGATGCTGCCAAGATTATCGTGCATCTGCCTTCGCCGAAGGAAAAACGGACGGTGTTCGAGCTGGTCAAGGGCGAGGGGCCGAGGGGGCAGGTGCTGAGTGAATTGGATGCCGACAGCATCCTGCAAGTCCTCGCGGACGTGCCCGCGACGGATATCGCGTGGCTGTTGAAAGATCTCGCCAGCGACGATGTGACCTACATCATGGGTGTGTTGCCCGAGGCCCTGGCCAATGGAATCCTTGCGTTGATGAAGACGGAGGACTCCACGGAGATCGCCGAGCTGTTGAAATACCC
>JANOEZ010000419.1:0-5313 GCA_031413335.1 Nitrospirota bacterium | reverse complement strand
ATCGAGGACCATTTCGACCGGTCGTTCGAGCTCGAAGAGAATCTGAAAGGCAACGGGAAGTCACAACTCCTGAAAGACATCCGGGACATTTCCCGTTTGGCCAATTTTTGCTATGTCCGGCAGCCGGAAGCTCTGGGCCTGGGACACGCCGTCCTCTGCGCGCGACACCTGATCGGCGACGAACCATTCGCGGTCATGTTGGGCGATGAGGTGATCGACGCAAAAGTCCCGGCGCTGGCCCAGTTGATCCGCCTGTTCGACGCCGGCAACGGCGCCGTGCTCGGAGTCCAGAAAGTCCGCCGGAATGACGTGAGCCACTACGGCATCATCGAAGCCCAGCGAATCGCCGACGGCCTCCACCGCATCGTCGATCTCGTGGAGAAACCGGCGCCGGCCCAGGCCCCGTCCCGCTATGCCGTCATCGGGCGTTACGTGCTGTCGCCGGAGATTTTCCCCATTCTTGAACGGACCACTCCGGGGAAAAATCGTGAGATTCAACTCACGGACGCGCTCCGGCAACTCGTGCGGGAAGCTCCCAGTTACGCCAAGGAAATCGTCGGGCAGCGATACGATGCCGGCGACAAGCTGGGCTTCCTTCAGGCAACCGTCGAATTTGCGCTCAAAAACCCGACGCTGGGACGGCCATTTTCCGCGTATCTCAAACAGGTCACCCGGCGATAGCCCGCCCGCGCGGCGCGCCGTCCACACGCACCCGTCACGAGGCTTACACCGATGCCAGCCGAACCGAACGAACGCGAGACACCGACGCCGCAGGCGGAGATCCCGGATCAACTTCCCCTCCTGCCGGTGCGGGACATCGTCGTGTTCCCCTATATGGTCCTGCCGCTGTTCGTCGGCCGCGAGATGTCCATCAAGGCGATCGAAGCGGCCCTGGCGGGCAACCGGATGATCTTTCTGGCGACCCAAAAGGCGCTCGATGTCGAGAACCCCTCGCCGGACGACATCCACGCCGTCGGCACCGTCGGCATCATCATGCGCATGCTCAAGCTGCCCGACGAACGGATCAAGATCCTCGTCCAGGGGCTCGCGAAGGCCAAATCGGTGGAATATATCCAGACCGATCCCTACTACTCCGTCCGCATCGTCAAGATCCTGGACGCCAAGGCCGCGCCCTCGCCGCTTGAATCAGAAGCGGTCATGCGAACGGTCAAGGAGCAGCTCGAACGCATCGTCGGTTTGGGCAGGGTCCTGATGCCGGACGTGATGGTCGTCATCGAAAACCTGGACGACCCGGGCCGGCTGGCCGACATGATCGTGTCAAACCTCGGCCTCAAGGTGGACGTCACGCAGGCGGTTCTGGAAATCGAGCACCCGCTCGTCCGGCTCAAGCGGGTCAGTGAGATTCTGGCCAAGGAAATCGACGTCCTCTCGATGCAACAGAAAATCCAGCAGCAGGCCAAGGGCGAAATGGACAAGACGCAGCGCGAGTACTTTCTGCGCGAGCAGCTCAAGGCCATTCAAAAAGAATTGGGCGAACTGGACGAGCGGGCCGAAGAGGCCGCCGAGTTCCGCACGCGCATCAAGGACGCGAAAATGCCCGAGAAGGTTCTGAAAGAGTGCGAGAAACAACTCAAGCGCCTTGAAAAAATGCACCCCGACACGGCCGAGTCCGCCACCGTCCGGACCTACCTCGAATGGATGGTGGACCTGCCCTGGAGCAAACGTTCCAAGGACAATCTGGACATCAAGGCCGCGGCCAAGGTGCTGGACGAAGACCATTACGATCTGGAGAAGGTCAAGGAGCGTATTCTCGAATATCTCGCTGTCCGCAAGTTAAAAGAGAAAATGAAAGGCCCCATCCTCTGCTTCGTCGGGCCGCCGGGCGTCGGGAAAACGTCGCTGGGCAAATCCATCGCGCGCGCGTTGGGGCGTGAATTCGTCCGGATCAGCCTCGGCGGCGTCCGCGACGAGGCCGAAATCCGAGGCCACCGCCGAACCTACGTCGGCGCCCTGCCGGGCCGCATCATCCAGGGCATCAAACAGGCCGGCACCAGCAATCCCGTCTTCATGATGGACGAGATCGACAAGGTCGGCGCGGACTTTCGTGGCGATCCATCGGCCGCGTTGCTGGAGGTTCTGGACCCGGAACAGAACCATGCTTTCAGCGATCACTACCTGGGGGTGCCGTTCGATCTGTCCGAAGTCATGTTCGTCACGACCGCCAACCTCAGGGATCCCATTATTTCCGCCCTGCGGGACCGGATGGAGATGATCGAGATTCCAGGGTATACCGAGGAGGAAAAACTCGGGATTGCCCAACGGTATCTGCTCCCACGGCAACTCAAGGAGCACGGGATCACGGAGGCACACATCAAGCTGACCGAGCCGGCCCTGCGCCTGATGATCGCCCAGTACACGCGGGAAGCCGGCGTCCGGAACCTCGAGCGCGAGATTGCCAATGCCATGCGCAAGGTGGCCAAGAAGGTTGCGGAGGGCAAAACCCCGTGCCAGACCCTGACACCGGGGAACCTGCACAAATTTCTCGGCGTCCCGAAGTTCATGCCGGAGGCCGAGCAGGAGCACGATGAAGTCGGCGTCGCGACCGGCCTGGCCTGGACCGAATCCGGAGGAGACGTCCTGCACATCGAAGCGGCGGTCATCAAAGGCAAGGGGCTGTTGACCCTGACCGGCCACCTTGGCGACGTCATGAAGGAATCCGCCCAGGCGGCCCTCAGTTATGTGCGCTCGCGCGACAAGAAGCTGGGGATCAGCCCCGACACCTTTGCCAAAAACGACATCCATATCCACGTGCCGGCTGGCGCGATCCCCAAAGATGGCCCATCGGCCGGGATCACCATGGCGACCGCGCTGGCGTCCATCCTGTCGAACACGCCGGTTCGCCACGACGTGGCGATGACGGGAGAGATCACGCTGCGCGGGCGTGTGCTGCCGATCGGCGGGTTGAAAGAAAAGATTCTGGCGGCCAAACGGGCCAAGCTGACCACGGTCATCCTGCCCAAACGGAACAAGAAGGACCTGGAGGACATCCCCAAGCATTTGCTGAAGGGGCTCCATCTGGCATTCGTCGAAACCATGGACGACGTGTTGAAAGTCGGTTTGCGAAAAGCGCCGACGGCCAAGCCGTCCGCCCGGTCTGTCGCCAACGGCCACGGGCGGAAACGACGCGCGCAGCCCCCAGCCGTTGTACCGGTCAAACGAAGCAGCCGCCCCCGTCCCCGTCCGATTGCCCCCTCCGTGTCGGTCCATCCACGCCTCACGCACTGATGGCTGCCGGGCCTCGAGTGCGCGAGTTTCAGTTGATCGAGCACGTGCGACGACTCTTTGGCCGCACCGGTCCGTCCATCGTCCTGGGAATCGGCGACGACACGGCGATTGTGAACCCGCCTCCCGGACGCCACCTGCTGCTGACGACCGATCTACTGGTTGAGGGCATACACTTCGATCTTCGCACCGCATCGCTGGAGGATGTCGGGTACAAGGCGGGCGTTGCCAACCTGAGCGACATCGCGGCCATGGGCGGCGTGCCGCACGCGCTGGCCGTCTCCATCGCCATGCCTCATTCCATGACCGTCACCGACGTGACCAGGCTGTATCGTGGATTGATGGCCGCTTGCCGCCCCTTCGGCGTCTCTCTTGTCGGCGGGGACACATCGGCTTCCCGCCAGGGCCTGTTCCTGAGCATCGCCCTGACTGGGCACGTCGAATCAAAGCAGGCCCTGCGCCGTGACGGTGCGCGCATTGGGGACATTGTGTATGTCACCGGCACGTTGGGAGATTCCCTCGCCGGGCTGCAACTGCTCCGCGCACGGAGGAGAAAGGGCATCGCGAGAAAGGATATCCTGTATTTGCTCTCGCGCCACCACAGACCGACACCGCGCATCCGGGCCGGACAATTCCTGGTCGCACGCAGGCTGGCCACCGCCGCCATTGACGTGTCCGACGGGTTGTCGGGCGACCTCGGGCATCTCTGCGAACAGAGCGGGGTCGGGGTTGAAATCAACGCGGCGGCCCTGCCGCTCTCGCGCGCCTGCCGGGCCTATGCCGCTTCGACAAAAACAGATCCGATCCAACTGGCGCTGCGCGGGGGCGAAGATTACGAGTTGCTCTTCACCGTACCGGCAAACAAACGTGCAACACTGGACCGATTCAGGCGCCACGCGAGATGCCGGATCACGTCCATCGGCGTCATCAGGCCAAAACGGGACAGCCTCACACTGAGAACCGGTCGCAGCAGCGTGATCCCACTCCCGCACACCAGCTATCAACATTTCTCCTCCACGAGATAACGCACGCCATGCCATCGATGGACCAGATCCGCTCCTCGCTCAGGCAACTCCTCCACCTCAAGGAGTCCCCGCACAAAACCGCGCTGGCCTTTGCCATTGGGGCCTTCATCGCCTTTTCACCGACCTACGGGCTGCACACGCTGAGCGTCCTGTTTTGCGCCTGGGCCTTTCGCCTCAACGCCGTGGCCCTGATGGCCGGCTCGCTCATTAACAATCCATGGACGGTGGTGCCCATTCTCGGCGCCACGCTGTGGACAGGCTTCCAGCTCATCGGCCTGCCGGACGTCCCTCCCGCCAATTGGGCCGATTTGAGCATGATGGCCTTCTACGAACACATCAAACCCTATGCCGCGCCGTTTCTCCTGGGCGGATTCCTCCTGAGCGCGGGCGCCGCCGCCGTCAGTTATCCGATCGCCTACGTGGCCATCACCGCACAGCGCGGGCGCCGGACTCAGGACGGAGCAGGGCAATTGCCACCCGGAACAGGCCTGGGCTAAGATGCCCATGGAAACTCGCCGCCCAATGGACACGACGACAACTAGACTGAGCGAACCCTACGACGGGTCGGCCCTCATTGCCGACCCCATCCACGAATACATCACCTTCACGGTGCCCTATTCCGACCACGATCCGTCGGAAAAGACGGAAAAGGATCTGATCGATTCTCCATGGATGCAGCGGCTCCGCTACATCTCCCAGCTCCAGAGCGCGCGCTGGGCCGCTGCGGCATGGAGCGCACCGACCGATCCGGCGTGGTCGCACTTCGGCGTGGCGATGGCGTTCTCGATGGTGATCGCCGTGCTGCTGTGCGAAGTGCGGTTGCACGCTCTACAGCGGCTGCGCGCAAGTCTCGATGAGTTGACCCACGAACTCTCGGAGCGCGGCCACGCGGCGGACGCGCTGCGCGCTGGCGAAGCGCGCTTCCGTCAGATCTTCGAGCACGCGCCGGTGATGATGCACACGATCGACCGCGAGGCGCGCATCGTCGCGGTGAATGCCAAGTGGCTCGAGGAAACCGGCTATACGTGCGACGGCGTGATCGGTC
>JANOEZ010000418.1:0-1155 GCA_031413335.1 Nitrospirota bacterium | reverse complement strand
AAATCTTGAACCGCTTCGAGAGGGCCGCTCCGTCCACCACCCAGGGCAGGTTCGTCGTTTTGGAGGTGTTTTCGATGACCGGCCCGGCGATGCCGAAACAGGCGGCATCCAGGACCAGCGGTTCCTGCTCGGCCGGAACGTCCTGCGATGCATCGTCCTTTTTTTCTGAAGGTTCCGGCGGCGGATTGAGAAACTCCTCGAGAATGTCTTCCAGCGCTTTGTAATCGGCGCTGATAAAGGTCTGCTCGCGGATCGGATCAACCCGTTCGGTCTTCCAATCATAGAGTGCCAGATTTGTTTTCGTGCCGCCGATGTCGCCCGCTAAGATCATCTATTCCTCATGCGAGACCACCCGCTGCTGTTCCATTGTCAGTTCTGCCGCGGCCGCGTGATCCAAAAACCAGATCAGGCGGCCCTGCTCCGGGTGGATCAGTTTCGCAGGAAATTTCCTGTTGTCTGCCGCACGATCCTCCAGCACGGCTTTGAGCGCCGGCGCCTTGCTCTTGCCGCTGACGAGAAAGACGACCGCATGGGCCTGATTGATGAGCGACGCGGTGAACGTGAGTCGTTGCTTCGTGCCCTGCGGCGCCTGATTCGGCACGACCAGCCGCTTCTGCTCGCTCAAGGCCGGTGTGCCTGGAAATAACGACGCCGTATGGCCATCGTCGCCCAGCCCCAATAAGACGAGATCGAAGCGGGGCCACGCAGGGGCCGGCGCGCCGAATTCCTTCCGGAGGCTGTCTTCGTATCGGCGCGCGGCGTGGTCCGGCTCATCTTCACCCTGCATGCGGAAGATGCGGTCTTGCGGAATCTTCAGCGGTTTGATCAGCGTCTCGTTCGCCATGCGAAAATTGCTGTCGGCATGGTCGGGCGGCACGCACCGTTCGTCACCGAAAAAGACCGCCACGCGCCGCCAATCCAACCGTTGAGCGAGCCCCGGACCGGCCAGTAACGCGTAGAGGGCCTTCGGGGTCGAGCCGCCGGAGAGCGCCAGCCGGAACGTGCCGGCGGTTTTGATGGCCTGCTCGCCCGCCCATGCGACGAAATCCGCCGCTTCACGCGCCAGTTCTTCGCCGTTCTCCAGAATGCGGAGTTCTGCAGCTCCCATTTACCGCCGTTTCTTGCCCCGCTTGCTCACGCGTTTTTTGCCCGTGC
>JANOEZ010000417.1:0-6854 GCA_031413335.1 Nitrospirota bacterium | reverse complement strand
CCTCCAGATGGTCTGCCGGTGCCAGTCGCCCGAGGCGTTCGGCCACCTGCTCGAGATAGTCGCGGTCCGCCGGCCCGAAGGCGGCCGGGCTGTCGCTGTCCACGTCGATCTCGCCGATCACACGCTCGCCGGCCAGGATGGGCACCACGATCTCGCTGCGGGTGGTGACAAAGCAAGCCAGGAAGCGGGGGTCAGCGCGCACGTCGTCCACCACGATCGTCGCCCGCTCGGCCGCGGCGCTGCCGCAAATTCCGGTGCCCAGCGGGATGCGCACGTGCTCGGTGGGCAGCCCGACGTAGGGGCCGAGGACGAGAGTATCGCCCTCCAGCAGGTAGACGCCGGTCCAGTGGAAGTGCTCGAAGGCCGCGGCGAGGTGTTGGACGGTGGTGGTGAGGAGGGTCGTCCAGTCGTCGGTGGGCTGGGTGAGCTGGGTCCTACGACAAATGCAAGATGTTCGAACAGGCCGAGCAGACGCGGCAGCGCTTGAAGGACCGGTTCGCGAAGCGCCCGAAAGAGTCCGGCACGGCCTAGGTTTTCTTTAGCGCAAGCAAGGAGAAGAGGTCACATGTTTGGAAGTATCGGTATTACGGAATTGGTGCTGATCCTGGTCATCGTGCTCATCATTTTCGGGGCGGGCAAGCTCCCGCAGTTGGGCGAAGGACTGGGCAAGGCGATCAAGGGGTTCAAAAAGTCCGTGCACGAAGCGGATGCGATCGAGGCTGAGGCTGAGGCGCACGCGCAGGCGCAGTTGACGGCCGCGCCGCAGGCGCAGCCGGCCCCGGTGCCACCGCAGGCCGCGGCGGCGCCTGCGGAGCAGCAGGCCGCGCCACCACCACCCCA
Organism: Nitrospirota bacterium; assembly: GCA_031413335.1. Lineage (GTDB taxonomy): Bacteria > Nitrospirota > Nitrospiria > Nitrospirales > Nitrospiraceae > 2-02-FULL-62-14. Next base: position 6,014 of record JANOEZ010000417.1, on the reverse strand, counting down.
AGCCTAACGCGGAGGTCACTGATGGAAACGCAAGTCGATCTTGGCGTCGGGTTCATCGAAACCTTCGCCGGGAATGGAAAAGCGCGAAGCACCGGAGACGGCAAGCTGGCGGTGAAGGCCGGCATTCCGCTCCCGCACCACGTCGCGCTGGATCGGGATGGACGCTATCTGTACTTTGCCGAATCCGGATCCGACCGGGTGCGGCGCGTGGATTTTCAGGCCGGCACCCTGCATAACTTCGCCGGCATCGGCGAGACCTGTTACAGCGGCGACAGTGGTCTCTGCGGCGAGGCGGGGCTGTACCTTCCTCTCGATATTGCGTTCGACTCCCAGAACCATCTCTATATTTGCGATTCCGGCAGCAACCGGATCCGTCGCGTGGATCGTGAGACCGGTATCATCACCACGGTCGTCGGAACCGGCCAGCACGGCTTCAACGGGGACGGCCCGGCCCTCGAGGTCAATCTGACCTGGCCGGCCGCGATCGCGTTTGATGCCGAGGATGTCCTGTACATTGCCGATACCCAGGCGCATCGGGTTCGCCGGTACGATCCGAAGGTGGGACAGGTCACGACGATTGCCGGATCCTGGACGGCCGAGGACGAGGCTCGCGAACAGCCGCTGGTGGCCAGGAATCTGGTGGTGCTGTCCGGGGATGCCATCGGGATCGACTTCAGCGACGACAACGGGTGGCTGATGCCCGTCTGCTCGGACGGGCTCGATCTCTCGATGTATCTGGATGACGGGCGTCCCGCCAAGGAGGCCCGACTCTACGATATCGTGGGCATCGCGGTGGACAGTCGGGGCCATGTCTATGTCGTGGACAAGGGCAGCCACCGTGTCAGAAAAATCGACCGGTCCAGCGGGGCGATGTCCACGGTGGCCGGTGTCTGCCGCTATGGGTATGACGGCGACGACAAGCCGGCCGTCAAAACCATGCTCCATGCGCCGGAGGCCGTGGTGCTCGATGCGCACGAGAATCTCTATATCTCGGATACGATGAACCATCGTATCCGGAAGGTGGACGCCAAGACGGGGATGATCACCACCGTGGCCGGCAACGGCGAGAGCGGCTACGAAGACAAGAATATGGGCGGCTGCGGCGCGGCGCGGTTCGTCGCCAAGGAATCCGCGGGCAAGGTCAAGCACGGAGACGGCCTGCCGGCGTTGGAGGCCGTGGTGAATTCTCCGGTCGGTCTCGCGCTCGATCCGCAGGGACTGTTGTATGTCTGCGAGCGCGGGGAAAACAAGATTCGCCGCGCCAGGCTTTGGTAATTCGCGACGCGGGTGCCTAACCGCAGCCTAATGAGGGTCCGGCATGGCCCCGTTTCGTAACCGGTCTCATTCCATCATACCGCTGCTTGCCGGTCTGGTCGTCGGGGCGCTGGCCCTGGGATGGCTCGGCATTCCCATGGTCAGTTCCGAAGGCATGATCGTCCGCTCGCATCTTGTGGCGGGCGAGTTGCCCTCCGCGCCGGAAGATCCCGCCTGGGACAAGATCCCGGTCATGGCGATTCCGCTCAGCGGCCAGGTCATCACCAGGCCGGTCTGGCCGGAGCCCAGCGCACGGGCATTGAGCCTGCGGTCGATTCACAACGGCACGGAGATCGCCTTCCTGCTGGAATGGCAGGACAATACCAAAAACGATCGCCTGACGCCCGGCACGTTCCGAGACGGGGTGGCGATCGGACTGCCGCTCGGAGACGCCCCGGCCTTTTTCTGCATGGGTCAGCTCGACCATTACATCAACATCTGGCACTGGAAAGCGGATTGGCAGAGCGATATCGACCGGCGGGCCGCCAAGGCGGCGGAAGGCAGGGCGAGCGGGGAAGTACGCCGGTTCGAAGTCATCCCCAGACGTAAATCGTCCGTCGAGGATCTAATCGGCGGCGGATTCAGCACGCTGACGACCAAGGACGATCAGGGCCGGGTGCAGGGCAAGGCGATGTGGAAGGATGGCGTGTGGCGCGTGGTCATCCGGCGTCCGATGGGCAGTGTCGGCCAGGAGAACGAGGCCAGGCTGGAGCCGGGGCGCTTGCAGGCGGTCGCATTTGCAGTCTGGAACGGGGAGAACAAAGAGCGCAACGGCCAGAAAGCCGTGGCACCGTGGTTCCAGTTGGCGATTGATCCGGTAGCGAGTCTGTGACCGGTTGTGTGCGGTCAGAGAGGCCGGTCGGACGCGAAGCCCTCCCGCTGGGTAGGGCTTTTTTGATGTTCCTAGTGGCGCTCGGTCTGTGGGGAAGCGATCTTCAGGACACGCGTGCCCAGCCGCCGGCGGCTCAAAAGGCCGCTCCGAAGAAGGAGATGACGAAGGAAGATGCCGTGCGTCTTGGGGAGGTATTCGGGATTGTGGTCGAAGAGGTTGACGAGGGCATTCGAAAGGAACTGAATCTCCAGCGGATTGAAGGCGTGGCTGTGATGGAGGTGATCGGAAACTCTCAGGCCGATTACGCCGGCATCAAGGTCAAGTCCGTGATCAAGGAAATCGACAAGATTGAAATTAAAACATTGATCGACTTCGGCAAGGCGCTCACGCGTGCCATGGAACAATGCAATTTCACCGTCGGGACATACGAGACGGCAGATCCTGGAGACCCGGTCGGCTGGGGCGTGAACTTTCATTTCGTGGGCTGCAAGCGGGACTAAACAGGGGATTGACCTGGCGACGGACATGACCAAGAGGCTGTTCAGAAAAGTGGCGGTAACCGGCATGCTGGCGCTCGCTGTGGCAGCCGGCTGGCTGTTCTCCGGCCATGCCTCGGCGCAGAAGGCCGACGGCCAGGCGCCGCCCGACTGGGTCGAGCAGATCGAGAAGATTTTCATCAGGTCGGAAGACTGCAAGCAGTGCCATGACCGGCACTATGAGGAGTGGAAAGGCGCCCGCGAGCAGACGCCGGACTTGAAGACGTTCGGACGCGTCGATGCAGCGCTCCTGCACGGCACGTCGCTGGAATCGCCGATCTTCCGAACGGTCCTGGGGGTCTGGCTGCAGACCAATCCGACCACGGATCAGAAACGGCAATGTCTCTCCTGCCATGTCCCGTCGACGACCGTGTTTCCGCAGCATGTCGAGAAAATCACCACCCAGGTGCTGGCGGGCAAAGTCCAGGTCGAGGGCATCGGGTGCGCGTCCTGCCATCTCATCCACGAGACGGCCAAGGATCCGGCGGCCCCTGCGCCGACGTTCAAGGTGAAGCCCGGCAAAACGCTCTACGGCCCCTATGCCGATCCGGAGGAGAATCTGGTCCATCCGGCCGCGCAATCGGACCTCTTTCGCGGCGTCAATTTCTGCGCGTCCTGCCATTTCGACAAGGTCAAGGACGTCACGAAACGTGAACTGCCAGGCGAAATCCTCCAAGGCACGGTCTGCCAGGATTGCCACATGGAGCCCTCGACCGGCAGCTCGACGTCCAAGCGCGGCGCGATGACCCGCGCCATCGGCCGGCATTGGTTCCGTGGAGTGGTCATTCCAGGGATCATGCTGAAGAACCGCAACCTGCAAGCCGAATGGATGCCGCGCGTGGATATCGAAGCCGTGAAAACCGGCCAGGCGGTTACGGGCATCGTGCTGGTCCGGATCGGCAGTCTGCCGCATAGTTTTCCGGACGGCGATCCGGTCTTAAAGCAGTTTTTCGTGACGATCACGGCCAAGGATGTGAAGGGGCGGGTGGTGGCGTCAGAGGTCAAACGCTTTGGTCTGCCCTACGAGCAGATTGCGCGGGGGCCGTTCCCCGAGCCGTTCATCAAGGGAGGCACGACCAGGCGGGTGGCGTTCACCCTCCCGCTGAAGGACGGGGCGGCGCCGGCCAACCTCGAGGCGATGCTGACCTATTCGCTCATCCCCGAGCCGTCGCCCGCGCTCCAGGAAAAATATCTGGCCACGCTGGCCGGCGAGAAAGAGCGTGCCGAGGCCGTCAAGCTGCTGCAGGAATATTCCCAGCCGCGAGTGCTCACCTTCCGTACGAAAGCGTTGTAATAGGATGTTGAAAAAGGCCGCCAGCTGCGTTCTCGCATCGCTCAAAGGCTCAACGTACGGACAAAAGTACGTCTCGCCTTCTCACTCGCTGCGGCCTTGCTGGACGGCCTTTTTGAACATCCTGCAAAGGGAGTCTCACTCAAGGGAGGGTGTGTGAAAGCTATGACGTCGTGGAGACCATTGCGGTGGAGCCTGGCGGCGGCCCTTGGCGTCGTGGCGGCCATCACATTCTTCGAAGGCGGCCCGCTCGGTCTGGCGCAGGACGCCAAGTCCAAGGGGCCGATGGAGAAGGTGTTCCCTGCGTCCGCCAAGTGCAAGCGTTGCCACGAGCGCGTGTTCGAGGAGTGGGAAACGTCCCCGCTGTCGCGGTCGATCCATTCTCCCGTGTTCCGCGCCGCGCTGGACGCCTATCTTGCGTCCGGATCGAGCAAGGACAAGGTGCTGTGCCTGCGGTGTCATGCGCCGCACGTCAACGAATATCCGGACCAGGGTCCGGCCTTCATCGCGCAGGCGAAATCGGGCGATCCCAAGATCGACGGCGTGGGGTGCGCCCAGTGCCATCTCATCAAGCAGGTCGACCGGACGAATCTTCAGCCGAGTCCCAAGTACGAAACGGGCGGCAAGACGCTGTTTGGTCCCTACAAGGATTTCGTGCAGAACCTGGCGCACCAATCCGTCGAATCGGCGTTGTTCCGCAAGTCCGATCTCTGTCTGAATTGCCATCTGGCGGTGCCGGCGGCGGCCACGCTCGGCAAAAGCAACGATCTGCTGGGTGGGTGGGAAACGAGCCAGGCGGTCAAGTCGGGGAAGGAATGTCAGACCTGCCACATGCCCGAGCAGGTCGGCGAGTCGGCCAACGGCGAGAACAAGCGCAAGGTCGCCAACCACTCGTTCCCCGGACGGATCGGCAAGCTGCGCCAGGAAGCGGCCAAGCTGGACATCGCCACCGCCGTCAAGGGCGACCAGACGACCGTGACGATCACCGTGCAGAGTCTGGTCCCGCACAATCTTCCTGCCACCCATCCCGGCTGGGCAAAAGTGGTGCTGGAGCTGGCGATCAAGGGCAAGAATCTCAAGACAGTGTTTGCGGAGCAGCGCGTCTACGGTCGAACCTACGCCGACGCGAAAGGCCAGAAAACGGTCTTCGATTTCGAAGCGGCGAGAGTGCTCGACAATACGGTCTTGAAACCCGAGGAAACGCGCGTCGAAACCTTCACGTTCCCCACGCCCAAGGATACGAAAACGTTCGATGTCGAGGCTGCCTTGAGTTATGCGCCGGTGTCCGGCCCTCCGGCGTTTCTCCAGCGCATCGAGGCCGAGTCCTCGGCAGGCGCGCAGGATCCCGCCTTTCAGCCGATCCCGATTATAAAACAGAGTACGAATGTTCCGGTGACACCGGGCGGGTGAGGGCTGCTACTCCGACACGACCGTCGAGCCGGGCGATTTCATCTTAAAAATCTGAATAGCCGCGTACATCCCCTTGGCGGGATGGTTGAGGATGAGCCGGCAGTTCGTGACGCGAGTGTCGATCAATTCGTACTGGCCGCCGCTGTAGTAGATTTCGCACTCGTCAATCTGGCAGTTCTTGTAGACGTGATTGTCCAGCACCAGCTTGGCCTTGCTGAAGGTCTGCCCGTCGATGACGATATAGTTCGGTTCGAGTCCCATCGGCCGTTTCTCCGGCGCGCACTATAGCAAGCCCAATCTCCATCCGCAAACGCCGCGCATCGGGAGTATTTACTGCCGCCTGTCATCTGTGTTAAGAACCGCTCGGTCTTTCGATACGAATTTGCGAAACGCTCAACGAGGGTGAATGGCCAAGTTAGCTGCAGCTCCTTCGAAGCCCAAGTCTCACGCGAAGCCTCAGTCCAAGCCCGCCAAGCCTGCTGCCGAGTCAGCCGAGCCCAGGAAGCCGGTCTCCCGCGCGAGCCGTCCTGTTAAACCCGTGACGGCTGTGGAAATGGGCGCGCGGCAGCGCGAGATCTCCGTCTCTGAGTTCTTCACCAAGAACCGACACCTGCTCGGCTTCGACAATCCA
>JANOEZ010000416.1:0-3689 GCA_031413335.1 Nitrospirota bacterium | reverse complement strand
AAGGGTTTGCGCATACCACCGGTGAGATCATGGCCTGGCTCAATAGCGATGATAAGTACACGCCGTGGTCCTTCTCGATTGTGGGGGAGATTTTCGCGTCCTTCCCCGAAGTGGAATGGATCACCACGGTTCAACCATTGGGTTGGAACGTAAGAGGTCAGGCCATTAATGTGGATTTCAGCGGGGGATTTAGCCAACCATCCTTCTTCAAGGGAGGCAATTGTCCCAGCGAAGGATCATACGGGAGAAGGTGGATCCAGCAGGAGTCGACATTTTGGAGGCGATCGCTATGGGAGCGAGCTGGTGCCCGTGTCGAGAGCGCTCTTCAGCTCGCTGCAGATTTTGAACTCTGGGCGCGTTTCTACCAGCATGCGAATCTCTTTGGAGTGTTGGCACCGCTAGGAGGCTTTCGGGCACATGGGAATCAGAAGTCGGTTTTCCATGCGAGAGAGTATATGGCAGAAGCTGAGGGGGTCTTGAGACGCTATGGGGGGCGCCCCTGCACAGGGTTGGAGGCGCTAGTCCGCGGAGTGGTATGGAAGATATCCCGCCACTATGCACTTGCGACTCATCCACGGTGGCTTCGGGCGATTGGAAATCGAACTGGCCTGACTTTCCCGACGAAGGTCCTTGCCTGGACAGGGAAGGAATGGGAAATCATTACCGGCTTTGTAGTGTGATCGTGCTATCCTGACTCAATGAAGATTCTCCAAGTTAGCACGTACGATCGGGGCGGAGGCGCAGAGGCCGTTGCATGGCAGCTATTGGAAGAGTATCGCCGGCGAGGTCATAGGGCAACCATGGCTGTTGGCCAGAAACACGGCACCGACCCGGACGTTTCGCGCATCTCCGGAGAGGGGGAGCACGGCAAATGGGGGACGTTCTGCCATCAATTTGCAGAGCAGCTATTGCCGCTCGAAGGAAAAGTGCGAGGAGTTTGGCAACTTCGAAGAGCGCTACATACCTGGGTTGCTTCTCCCAAGCGATGGCATGATCTATATTCGGGGAAAGAGTATTTCCACTTTCCAAACACATGGCACCTCCTGGCCTCCTGGCAAGAGAGGCCCGACATCGTCCATTGTCATAATCTGCATGGCGGGTGGCTTTCTCATGGTGGGTACTTTGATCTGCGCGCGTTGCCTTGGCTGAGTCGCCAAGTTCCCACCGTTGTTACTCTGCACGATACATGGCTCCTCAGTGGACATTGTGCCTATACGTTAGGTTGCGAACGTTGGAGATCCGGCTGCGGGAACTGCCCGGACTTGACCGTCTATCCGGCTATTTCAAGAGATGCTACGGCTTATAACTGGCTGAGGAAAAAGGACATATATGCTCGGAGCTCGCTGTTCATCTCCACACCATCACGATGGCTGATGGCCCAGGTAGAGCAGTCCATGCTCGCTCCCGCGATTGCCGAAGCGAGGGTTATTCCGAACGGGGTTGATTTAACGGTATTCTGCCCGGGGAATATGGAAGAGGCCCGGGCCTTCCTGGATCTGCCCCAAAACGCCAAAGTGCTTATTTTTGTGGCAAACGCGGCGAAGAGCAACAGGTTCAAGGATTTTCCCACCATCCATGAAGCTGTTCTCTTGGTTGGGGCGCGGTTCCGTGCAGAGCGGACAATACTGATTGTTTTGGGGGAGAGTGCCGGCTCTGAGGGCTTCGAGAATTGTGAAGTACGGTTTGTCCCATTTGAACAGGATCGACGGGTCATTGCTCGCTACTATCAGGCAGCCGACGTCCACGTTCATGCGGCCAAGTCGGATACATTCCCGAATACCGTTCTCGAGGCGCGCGCATGTGGGAAGCCTACTGTGGCAACGGCTGTTGATGGGATTCCCGAGCAAGTTGAAGAGGGCCGCACGGGTTTTTTAGTCCCGGCTGGCGATGCAGATGCCATGGCGAGCAGGGTTGTGCAATTGCTTGAGAATGATACCCTTCGCGCGCAGATGGGTGTCGCGGCTGCAGAAACAGCGTCTCGTCTGTTCGATCTGCACTCACAGGCAACGACGTATTTGGATTGGTATCAACAAATCATCGAACAACAGAACTGTGCGAGGGCGGTTTCACATGCCTCTTAAGCTAATTCTGCTCACGGTCGGTCTTGGGGTTGGTGGAACCGAGACACATGTCCTGGAGCTAGCCTCTCGGATCAACCGGGCAAGGTTTGACGTGACAGTCTGTTCCTTGAAATCCGGGGGGAGCCTGGCCGAAGAGTTGCGAACCCGTGGAGTCCGCGTTGTGTCGTTAGAGGGAACAGGAAAGCTGGATGTGCGAGTGTTGTTTCGCTTATGGAAACTCTTGAGGAGAGAACGACCTGACGTCATTCAGGCGTTTTTATTCTGGGCGAATATTGCAGCCAGGTTGTTGGGGCGTATCTTCAGAGAGTTTCCGGTTATTTCGTCCTATCATGACGAGGTCGTTAGTGAAGGATGGTTGGTACGGACCATCGATCGTTTAACATTGAAGTGGTCACACACGATCGTATGTTGTTCGGAAGCCGTTCGACGGTCCGTATCTTCTCGAATTGGAGGGGATACCGCCCAGTACACGATCATCCCATTCGGGGTGGATATGCGTCAGTTTAGCACGGACAATGTTGCTACGAGACGCGAACTGGGATTGAAGGAAGGTGGCCCAGTGATCGGAACCGTCTGTCGGCTGGTGGAGCCGAAGAAGGGTCTGAGCGTTCTGCTAGCGGCCATGGCCGACCTGAAGCAACTCGGCGGCACTCCTGGTTGCCAATTGCTCATTGTTGGAGATGGCCCAGCGAGAGTAATGTTGCAGGAGTTGAGTGAACGGCTGGAGATCGCTCCTTGGGTTGTGTTTTCAGGACTTCGAAGAGACATACCAAGGGTACTACCGGTCATGCAAGCGTTTGTTTTGCCGTCTCTCTATGAGGGATTCGGAATCTCGATTCTTGAAGCGATGGCTGTCGGGACACCGGTGATTGCGACATCGGTAGGAGGCATCCCTGAATTTGTGACGCATGATGTGACGGGCTTGCTGGTAGAGCCTGGTAATGTCATAGCCCTCTCCGGCGCAATTAAGAAGGTTCTGCAGAACTCGGAGAAAGCGCGCCAGATGGGATTCAAGGGGCAAGCGCACGTTAGGGAAAAGTATGGAATCGATTCGGTTGTCCGGCAGCATGAGCACATCTATGAGGTCTGTCTCGCCCATGCATAGTGTGGGCAACGGCTGCTGATGTTCAAGGTGGGAGTTTTGTGACATACCTATACCCATTGACCTTCATTCTGGCTCTTTTGTTCGCGCTCTACGGCGTGCCCATCGCCAGGAAGGCCGCTTTAAAGTACGGCATTGTCGATGCACCGGATGGTCTCTTGAAGCATCAGAAAGAGCCAGTTCCGTATTTTGGCGGATTGGCAATTTACCTCGCGTTTCTGATGAGTCTGGCTTTCACCTTTGAGTTCCGCCAGGACGTACTGGGAATTGTGTTGAGCGGAACGATTGTGGTGATGCTGGGCCTGATCGACGATTTTGGCGTATTGACGCCATGGACAAAGCTTGCGGGCCAACTCCTCGCTGTTTTCGTTTTGATCAAGAGCGGCGTCAGAATTGAGATTGCAGCTTTTCCTGAATGGCTCGATCTGGCTCTGACGGTGTTCTGGATGGTGGGGTTGATCAACGCATTTAATCTGCTCGATATCATGGACGGTCTCTCGGCTGGG
>JANOEZ010000415.1:0-5161 GCA_031413335.1 Nitrospirota bacterium | reverse complement strand
GCACGAGACGCCAAATTTACAAGCCCTGTTTACACTGCATGCAGCCGTGCTGGAAGCCGGACGCGCGCTGCACGTCGGCTCCGCTGACGATCTGGCGACGGCGGTGATTCCCCTGGTACCGTCGTCCCCCTGGCTGTCCCGCCTGGCGCATGTCTGCTACTACGGCTTCTACGACGTGACCCAGGTGCAGCTCTCACTGTTCGAGGCGGTCGTCAAGCGCCGCCCGACCACGCTGTATTTCCCGCTTGGCGACGATCCGGCCTTCGCCTTTGCCAGACGATTTTTCGAGCGCCACATCGAACCGCTGCGCGGGAGGGAGCCGATTGTGGCCGCGCCGGATGCGCGTCCGGAGACGCCACCGCAGATCCGGATCATGGATGCGGTCGGGCCGGACGACGAGCTGACCGTGGCCTGCAAGGAAATCCTGACACTGGTGGAGACGCACGGCTATCGCTTCGATGACATCGGCATGGTCGCCAGAACGCTAGAGCCCTATCGTGCCGCGCTCCGCCGGACGCTCGATCAGCACCGGATTCCGTTCACGACGACGGCCGGCTCGTCGGTCATCCGGGAACCGGCGGCGAAGGTGGCGGCGCAACTGGCGTCGCTTCCACTGACGCAATTCTATCGGGCGCCGATGCTGGATGTGCTGACGTCTGCCTTTTATCGGAGCGGCCTGCCGGAATCAGACGGATGCGAACCACGGCCCGATCTCTGGCGCCTGGCCGTGCGCGAGATGGGCATCACGCGGGGCGAAGCGGAATGGCAACGGCTGTCGTCGGTAGGGTCGTTGCAGGCGTGGGCGTCGGCGGATGCGGCGGAAGAGCCGGCGGAGGGAACCGGGCAATTTCGCATCGACGCGGCACAACTGCGTCTGCTGGCGAAGCTGGTCGCACGATTGATTGACGACTGCCGTGCCTTGCCGGAACAGGGAAGCGCCGTGGAATTAACGGATGCGTTCGCGGCCCTGGCGGAGCGGCACCTTGCGATTCCCGGACTGACCTCCGACAGGCCCGGAGCCGGCGGTGCGCCCGATCAGGCCGTCGCCTGCGGCGCGGCGATCGGCGACGTGCTGGCGCAGCTTCGCCAACTCGATCGTCTTGGTGAGACGATGCGGTGGGACGAATGGACAGCGCTGTTCATGGATACGATGGAGCGCGCCACCATGCCGGTCGAGCCGGTGGAGCATGCCGGTATCCAGGTGCTGGATGCCATGGCCGCGCGAGGCCTGACGTTTCGCGCACTCTTCGTCGTGGGCCTGAACGAGAAAGTCTTTCCCCGCTATGTCCGGGAAGATGCGTTTCTGCGCGATCGCAACCGGCGGCTGCTGGACGAAACCCTGGGCTACAAAATCGACGAAAAGCTGGCCGGCTACGACGAGGAACGGCTGCTGTTCGCGCTGCTGCAGCAGGCGGCGAGACAGCGACTCTATCTGCTGTACCAGCGGGCCGATGCGAACGGACGGACACTGGCCCCCTCGGCCTATCTCGATCCGCTCCTGCGGCAGGAGCCCCCCGGACGGACGGTGGACGTCAGCGTGCCGCGACGGTTATCCGACCGGATGGAGCTTCCGCTCTTCGCGCCTCCGTTGCTGACGCGCGAGGAATTGGCCGTGGGACTGATTCTGCAGGGCCGCGATCCCGTCGCGTTGCTGAATAGTGTCGGCAGGGGCGGGGCGCTGTTCGCGCACGGCCATGCCGCGCTGCACGTCATCGAAAGCGAGAGTCACGGACTTGGCGAACACGACGGGGTGACCGGCCCGCTGGACCGACGGTGGGCGGCGCTGGCGTCCCGTGGACTGGCGCCCACGTCGCTGGAGCAGTATGCGCGCTGCCCCTTCCAATACTTTTCTGCGCAGGTGCTCCGGCTCGAGCCGGTTCGGCCTGACACGTCGGGCGACGTGTCTCCGCTGGTGCTGGGCGAGCTCTGTCACAATACGCTGCATCATTGCTACCGACGGCTGGTCGAAACCGGGTGGCCGCAAAGTGAGCTGACACGTAGCAAGCTGCACGCTGAAATTCAGACGGCGGTCGACGAAGTCTTTGCCGCCTACGCGAAGGACCACGGCACCGGCTATGCGTTGATCTGGCAACTGGCCCGTGAAACAGTCGTCGTGCTGGCGGAGGCCATGCTCGAATCGGACAGCGAGGAGTTTCGCGCGAGCGGATTTCGGCCGGTCCAGTTCGAGGTCAAGGCGGACGGATCGCTGGAATCAATCGATCCGGCGGCGTTCAAGGGGCTTAAGATTCGGGGGCGGCTGGATCGGGTGGATCGGCGGGCGCAGCCGCCCGCGCTGCGGGTCATCGATTACAAGTACCGGCACAGCGGCGGCGAACGCAGCGCCGACCGTGATCTGCTGGCTTCCGCCGTGCGAGGGTTTCGTTTGCAGCCGTCCTTGTATGCGTTGATGACTCCTGAGGGAGCGTCGGCCACACCGGAGTCGGTTGAATTGGCATTTCTCATGCGCAAACCATCGCCCCAGGTCGAACGCGCGCGATTTGACTCTTCCGCCTGGAACGGTCCGGCCGGCGGGTTGCTCAAGAAGACGGTGCAGACGATTGTCGGTGGGATTCGTGAGGGGCAGTACGCCATTCTTCCGGACGGCTACTGCGATCACTGCGAATTCTCGGCGGCCTGCCGCCGTTTTCACGGGCCCACATGGTGGCGGGCGTACAGTTCACCGCCGACACGGCTCCTCCGCCAGTTGCGCAAACAGAAGGTGAGTAAGGAGAGTGACAAGTGACGGGTGACGCGTGACGAGTCAAGAGCAGACTGTCCCCGATGCGCAGGAGCGGCGGCTGGCCGAGACGACGTTCGATCGCAACGTCGTGGTGGTGGCCGGCGCAGGGACGGGAAAAACCACGCTGCTGGTCAACCGGCTGATCCATCTGCTGATGCGGGAGCCCCATCCGGTCGAGGTCACGCAACTGGTGGCGCTCACCTTCACCAACAAGGCCGCGACGGAGATGAAAGTCCGTCTGCGCGGGCGGCTGAAAATCCTGTTGTCGCCCGGAGACAGCCCTCGCGGCACGGCCGATCCCGGCGCAGTGACGGGTGCGGACATCCAGGAACGGTACGGCCTGTCCTCCGCGCAGATCGCCGGGCGGGCCGGGGCGGCGCTGCAGGATCTTGAAAAGGCCCAGATCGGCACGCTGCACAGCTTTGCGGCCCACCTGCTGCGGCTCCATCCGTTGGAAAGCGGCGTGGATCCCAACTTTCAAACGGACGACGGCGAGTCGCGGTTCGAGGAGCATTTCCACGGGCAGTGGGAATTATGGCTCGACCAGGAACTGGGCCTCAACGGCGCGCAGCACGCGCGCTGGCGGCGGGTACTGGCGAGCGTCGGCCTCGAGCCGCTTCGGGAGTTGGCCTACGCGCTGCGCAACGAACTGATCCCGCTCGATGACCTGTGCGCGCAGGGAAGCGACCCGCGTCTGTCTCCGGCCCTGCGCGACTGGTTCGCCGCGAGACGGGACCGGGCCGGGGTACTGCTGGCCGCGCACGACCGACCGAAGCGCCGGAAGATCGAATCCATGCTGGCGGCGTCGCAGGCCCTGTTTGCCGCGTTGATCGAGCGGGGGCTCGAACCCTGTGGCGCCGAGCGAAAGGAATTGGAACGCGAAGTGGGCGATCAGCCGGCTGGGTGGAGTCAGGAGGAGTTTGCCGAGGCGGCCGGTTTGATCCGCTCGGCCAGGCATGTTCTCTCGGTGGATCGCGAATTCATGGCAGACGTGCTCGCGCTGCTGCCGCCGTTCGTGCGGTCGGTGCGCGCGAGTTTTCTGGCGCAGGGCTGGATCGCGTTCGATGGCCTGCTCGCGCGGGCGCGGGCGCTGCTGCGCGATCATCCGGCCATCCGGGAGCGGCTCAAGCACGACTATCGGGCCATCCTGGTCGACGAGTTTCAGGACACCGATCCGGTGCAATACGAGATTATTCTGTATCTGGCGGAGCGGGCCGGGCGGCAGAGCGCCGGTTGGCGCGACGTGGACACGGAGCCGGGCAAATTGTTCATCGTCGGCGATCCCAAGCAGTCCATCTATGCGTTTCGGCGCGCCGACATCGAGGCGTTCGATCAGGTGGTCGGAAAGCTCGAAGCCTCCGGCGGGTTGGTGTACGCATTGACGACGAATTTCAGGAGCCACCAGTCCGTCTTGGACGTCGTCAACCCGTTGTTCGACCGGCTGCTGTGTCATCAGCAGAACGTGCAGCCACCGAACGTGCCGCTGGTGGTGCGGCCTCAACGCCGTGGGGGTGTCGCGCATCCGGGGGTCGAGCTGCGTCTCGTGACGGCCGGCGAGGGGGACGACCTCGAATCGCCGGCTGCCACCCGGATCGAAGCGGATCAACTGGCACGGTGGCTCAAGGACGAGGTGCTCGCTCAGGAAACCCTGACGGATGCGCAGGGAGGGCAGACGCCGCTCCGCCCCGGCCACGTCGCGCTGCTGTTCCGGACGCTGACGCATGCGCAGGACTATCTCGATGCGTTGCGGCGACACGACATCCCCTACGTCACCGACGGCGAGAAGCATTTTTACCGGCGGCAGGAAGTCGTGGATTTGGTGAACCTGCTGCGGGTGATCGACAATCCGCACGACACGATTGCGCTCGTCGGCGTGCTGCGTTCCCCATTGGGCGGCATGACGGACCGTGAGCTGGTCGAGTTGCGCGAGCGGGACGCGCTCGATTACCGGCGCGCGGACCGGTTGGAATCGTGGACACGCGCTCGCGCGGGCGCGCTTGCGCTACTGTATCGCCAATTGGTTGCGCTCAATCGGGAGGCGCCGGCCTGTCCGCTGCCGGACGCGATGGATCTGCTGTTTGCGCGCCTGCCGGTGCTGGAGCTGGCGGCGGCGTCCCTGCACGGCGAGCAGGCGGTGGCCAATCTCTATAAAGTCAGGCAGATGGCGGCTGAGTTGGCCGACCGTCCTCACCTGACCCTGACCGGTTTTGTCGGCGTGATGATGGCGCGTTTGTCCGAGCAGCCGGACGAAGCCGAGAGCGCGCTGGCGGAGGAGTCGCTGGAGGCGGTGCGCGTGATGACGATCCACAAGGCCAAGGGCCTGGAGTTCCCGGTGGTGATCCTGCCGGGGTTTCATCACGGAACGAGCCGGGGCCGCGAGGCGCCGTTGGTGTCGCATGACTGGTCGAGCGGCGTGCTGGG
>JANOEZ010000414.1:0-1565 GCA_031413335.1 Nitrospirota bacterium | reverse complement strand
CATGAACGACGTGGGGCCGTCGATCACAAAGAGCGTGACCGTGCCGATGATGTTCAACAGCACACCCAGCGCGATATGCCGAGCTTTCCTGTCCCCCTTCCACGCGTCCCAGGTATAGAAATACAGGTAGAGGACGATGGTCTCGCCGATGAACAGCAAGGGGTAGATGACGGCGAAGATCAGGAAGAAATGGTTGATCAGCCAGGTCGTGAACTGCGGATAGGTCGCCAGCAGCACAAAAATAAAGAGTCCGCCGGTCAGCGCGGTCATACTATAGAGAATGACCGTGACTTTAATGACCTCCTTGGCGAGCCGATCGTAGCGCGGATCCTGTTTCCGATACCCCAGCCATTCCGAAATCACGACGAAGATCGGAGCACCGAGAATAAAGGCGGCAAACAGGATATGGAGCTGGGCGACGATCCAGACCGCCGTCCGGTTCCCCGTATAGGGAAACTCGACGGTCGGAGCATTCGGCACCTGCGCATAGGCCGTGGCCCCGAACACCGCCAGCATCCCGAACAGCATCAACAGACTACGCTGCCATGTTTTCATGGTTTTTGCCGCCCTCCTCCCCTGCTTCGCGACTTACTTCTTCTTGCCGCCAGCCGGGGCTGCATCTTTTTTGGCGCCCTTCTTGGCACCCTTGGCATCCGCTGCTGGCGCGGCCGCCACGGACCCAACCGGCACCCACGCCTTCGTGCTCGCGTCCCACTCCTGGCCCTTCAGCCCGAAGCTGCGCTCGAATGCCACCAGCTTCCAACGGTCTTCTTCAGGCAGCTTGCTCTTCCAGGCCTTCATCTTGGTATTGGGCACGCCCTCTGACATCCGCCAGAACCACACCGAGTCCGAATAGAGCTTCATACGGTCCGTTACGCGAAAATCGCGGGCTCCAGCCTTGACCGGCTTCCCATCTTTCCCATGGCAGCTCGCGCAGTTGACGTCAGGATTGGTTTCTCCGATGAACAGCTTGCGACCTTCCTCGACAATCTTCTCGTCCGCCCACCAACCAGCCGGCATGTGCTTGTCGGCATATTCAGCAGGAGGATCCGGCGGCGCCACAATCGGGCCCTCGCCCCCTTCACCGCAACTCGAGATTGCGAAACCCATCCCTACCACACCGACACACAGCACCCCCCGGATCCATGTCGTCAACTTCATCATGTTTCCCCTCTTCCTTTCTTTCAGCCTTCGGCAACAGACCGTCAGCCAGGCCCATGTCACGTCAAAAAAAGACGCTTTCGTTTCAGGCCGATCCCTGAAACAAAAGCGTTTCGATCACTCGCTCGGGACTGCGCGTTCGCCCATCCCTACCTACCCCTCAGAATTGGTCCGCAAGGAGAACACACGCCTCACGGACTCAACCACTATACGAATCACAACCGGCTACCGTTTCCCGCCCCTATTGCCCCTGGCCTGGCGCTTCCGGTTGCGGAGCAGCCTAGCCCCTGCCCATGCGCCCCCTGCCAGAACGGTTAGCCCCGCCCCATAATAGACCCACGATGGCGGCTCATCGGATGACACGTCACACCCAGATCCAAAACTGACTGTCGTTTTTCGTTCGG
>JANOEZ010000413.1:0-1308 GCA_031413335.1 Nitrospirota bacterium | reverse complement strand
GCCACGGCTGGTATTGGTGGTTTGGGGCTTTTCCAAGCCGCATCGGTCGAGTGCTTGCGCTATTTTCGCCGGCCGACGTTGACGGTCGCGCGGTCGCTCCTCGGCAAATATCTCGTGCGAAAAAGCGGGCGCAAGGTTGTTGCCGGGCGCATTGTCGAAGTGGAAGCCTACATCGGCACGGAGGATCGCGCCTGTCACGCCTCGAAAGGCCGCACGGCGAGGACCGACGTGTTGTTCGGGCCGGCCGGCATCTCGTATGTCTATCTGATCTACGGCATGCACCACTGCTTCAATATCGTGACGGAACGGACTGGGTTCCCGTCGGCCGTGCTGGTGCGGGCGGTGGAGGATGCCGAGACACGGATGGTGATCGATGGCCCGGGGCGCACATGCCGGTTCCTGAGGATCGACCGGGACTTGAATCGTGCAGACCTTACGGCGGGGCAGACTCTCTGGCTGGAAGATCGGGGCGAGCGGGTGGTGTCATCCAACATCACAACCGGCCGCCGGATCAACGTGGACTATGCCGGCGCGTGGGCGAAGAAACCATGGAGGTTTCGCTTAAAAGGGTACTGAACGGGATCGTAGACAAACAAAAAGGGGAGGCTTCCGGTGAAGCCTCCCCTTTTTGTTGTACGGGATGGACTACTCGGTCTTGCGGTCGCCGGTCATTTTGGTGGCAGACTTCACCGGGGGATCGATATGGATTTGCGGTCCCTGGACCGACGGAAGCTGCCCGGCGCCGTGCTTTTCCTTGATGCGGTGGTTGTTGGGATCAACCAGCTTCTGCTCGACATGGTTGTCGGTGCTGGTAATGGACTTCGTGATCGCTTTGTCCCCACCCCCATCGGTCTGGCCGGGGTCATTGGCCGTTGCCTGCCCCGTCACCGGGCTGGTGGATGCCTTGGCCGGATAGCCTTCATGTTTGGGGAGCAAAGCCGGATTCGCCAGCGCGACTGAGATGGAAAATCCCACGATCGCGAGTGCTGCCACAGTGCCGATAAGCGTCTTCATATGATGCACTCCTTTTGATGAGAGAGAGTGAACAAGTCCGTCTCGAATCAACACCAATAATTCGTAAAACGGGGGCTATCTTAGCGACCCGTAAAAGGTCTGTCAAGGCTGGCGCGAGGCGCCCTAGCGCCGTTGGCGACGCCCTCGTCCACCGCGGCTCCGGAAGCGTCCCCCGCGGGAGGCTGCGGCGGGTAGTTGGATCGTCACCGAGGTGCCCTTCTCCTGGCCGCCGGCAATGGTGATCTCGCCCTGGTGCTCGTCCACGATCTTTTTCACCGTCGCCAGACCCAGCCC
>JANOEZ010000412.1:0-2364 GCA_031413335.1 Nitrospirota bacterium | reverse complement strand
TGCGAAGAAACGATAGGTGTCGCACAGACGTCCTAATTTCAGGAGATGCCATGAAACATAACCCGGGTTTTCTCAAGCTGGTCGAACGGGCCAAGCGCGCGACCAAGGAATGCACGAGCGAGGATGTGAAAACCAGACTGGATCGCGGGGAGTTCTTCCATTTTATCGATGTGCGGGAGGACGAGGAATTTGCGAAGGACCATGCGACGGGTGCCCGGCACATCGGGCGCGGCGTGCTGGAGCGGGACATTGAAAGCCTCATTCCCGATACGCAGGCCGAGATTGTCCTCTACTGCGGTGGCGGGTACCGTTCGGCGCTCGCTGCTGAAAGCCTCGGCCAGATGGGCTACGTGAACGTCAGTTCAATGGAGGGGGGTATCCGCGCCTGGCGGGAAGCGAAGTGCCCGATCGAACAGGGCATCGGGCGGAAGGATGCCTGACTCTAGCCGTGGTGCGAACGTAGAAAACAGAACGGGCTGGAGCCGATACCGGCTCCAGCCCGTTTCGATCAAACCGGATGCGGCTTACTTCGCGTCCTTCGCGCAGCGAAGGCCGATATAGACCCGATGTACTGTGGGCATGTGCTTGTTCCGATTCGCCGCCCGCAGCATGTCGGCGGTATTTCTCCAGGACGCGCCGCGGATGACCCGCGCGTCGCCCTTGGCTGGTCCGGCCGGATTTTTGGCCGGGCTGCTCTTGTAGTAGTTTTCATCGTACCAATCCAGCGTCCATTCCCACACGTTGCCGGCCATTTCGAAGGCGCCGTAGGGGCTGCGGCCGAATTCATATTGGTCTTTCTTGGCCAGCGAGGCGGGCCCATCCCACAGGGAAATAGGGTCGAAGCTATAGTTCGCCCGGTTTCCTGAAGGCGGCTCGTTGCCCCAGGGATAGGTCCGACCATCCGTGCCACGGGCTGCCTTTTCCCATTCCGCTTCGGTCGGCAACCGGGCGCCGCTCCATTTGCAGAAGGCAGTGGCATCGTCCCAGCTGACGTTGACGACCGGAAGTTCCTCCACTCCGATTGGAACGGTATCGCCTTTCCACAAGTTGAACTTGGGATCGTCGTCGTTTGCCGGTACTGCATGGCCGGTGGCTTTGACGAAAGCGTGGTACTGCGCATTGGTGACTTCATACTTACCGATCAGGAAGGCGTCCACGGAGACTTTGTGTTTGGGTTTCTCATCGGCCGCGGCCTGTGGGTCGTCGGCGCCCATTTCAAACTCGCCGGCCGGGACGGACACCCACTCCAGCGGGAGTTCCTTCGCCGCCTGTGTTTTGGCGAGCAGCGCCAGCATCCTCCCTCGCTCCGGGTGCGTCTGCGGAGCGAGCTTGAGCCACTTCATCACGGTTTCCTTGCCCTCAGGCCGTCCCATCTCCGTCTCGCAGATTCCCTTGATCCGGATCAGCATTTCGTCTTCGCGCAGATCCTTCATGGCTTCCGATACTTCGGCCATGGCGTTCTTGCACTGGCCCTGATTGGCCATGTTGGCGGCCAGGACGGCGCGGTCTTTCGGGGACAATTCCGGAATGGGTTTGTAGTCTTCGGCCTGGGCCGTTCCTGCCCCCAACAGGGCCAGGCAGACTGCGAATACACACGTGTATGTGAGGGGAGGGGTCGCTGTCGGTCTCATGCAGCCTCCTCGAACGGTAACCGTCATTTGTTGAGTTTGTCGAATTCCTTGATGACCTGTTCCGTCAGATCGATGGTCTCTTTGCTGTAGATCACGATTTTGATGGTGGCATCGCTGCCCTTGTCCACGACGAGCACCACGCCGCTTTTTTCCGCGACGGCCTTGGTGGAGACCTGGATTTTCTTCATATAGTCGTCCACCAGCTCTTTTTGCTTCCCGGCCAGTTCCTGGTTAAAGTCCTGGACCCGCTTTTGGTAGTCCTGTATTTTCGTGCGGAACTGCGCCTGCTTTTCCCGTTTCTGCGCCTCGCTCAATGTGGATTCCTGGGTCTTGAGCTGGCTCTCGAGACCCTTGAGGTCCTCCTCATCCCTGGCCAGCAGTTTTTGCCTGGAGGTGGCATGTTCCTTGAGGCCGTCGAGGGCCCTGCGGCCGGCTTTGGATTTTTCCAGGACGGCCTGGGGATCGACGACACCCATTTTAAAGGCGTCGGCAGCATGGCCGGTTCCTGAGAACCAAACCAACAGCCCGGTCATCAGCGCAGATGCGGTCAGCGCGACCATCTGCGCGCGCATAGATATCATTGAGCGATCTCCTTTCTCACTGCGAAGCACACGATACGCGTCGGCCCATTCAAACCGCGCGAGAATAGCGGTCGGCCCCCGCCTCTGTCAAGGTATTCTCCAGCGCCCTGCCGTGGAGACGGGCGCTGTGGTCGATATCGGCCGAGAACACT
>JANOEZ010000411.1:0-2584 GCA_031413335.1 Nitrospirota bacterium | reverse complement strand
GCGGCGTGGCGGTCGCGCTCAGCGAAGAAGACGACGTCTCCATCCATTTACATGACACCCTCAAAGCCGGCCACGGCCTCTGCCGGCGCGACGCGGTGCGCGTGCTGGTGGAAGAGGGGCCGGGCCGCATCCGGGAACTGATCGCCTGGGGCGCCCGCTTCGACAAGATCGGCAGCAAGTTCGCCTTTGCCCACGAAGCGGCGCACAGCCGCAGCCGCATCCTGCGCGCGCGCGGCGATGCGACCGGCAACGAGATGGTGCGGGCGCTCACCGTTCAGGCCCGCCGGCAGAAGCGCATCCAGCGGCTGGGCCATCACTTCACGGTGGATCTGGTGGTGGCCGATGGCCGGTGCCGCGGCGCATTGGTGCTGGACGAGGCGACCGGCGACCGGTTTGTCATGCCCGCGCGGGCGGTGATCCTGTCAACCGGCGGCGCGGGGCAGGTCTACGCGCGCACCACGAATCCACCCAACGCGACCGGCGACGGCATGGCCATGGCCTACCGGGCCGGCGCGGTGCTCGAGGACATGGAGTTCGTGCAGTTCCATCCCACGGCGCTCTACCTGCCGAACAGCCCACCGTTTCTTCTCTCGGAGGCGATCCGCGGCGAGGGCGGGCGGCTTCGGAACATCAAGGGCGAACTGTTCATGCACCGCTACCATCCGGACGCCGAGCTGGCGCCGCGCGATATCGTGGCGCGCGCGATCTGGTCGGAAATGGCGGCGACCCGGTCCCGGCACGTCTACCTGGACGCGACGCACCTGAGCCCGTCCTTCATCAAGCACCGGTTCCCGACGATTTATTCCACCTGCCTGCACTACGACATCGACATGACCGAGGAGTGGATTCCGGTTTCGCCCAGCGCCCATTACATGATGGGCGGGGTGCGCACCGATACGCAGGGCGCGACGAGTTTGCCGGGCCTGTTTGCTGCGGGCGAGGTGGCCTGCAGCGGTGTGCACGGGGCCAATCGACTGGCCAGCAACTCGCTGCTCGAAGGGCTGGTGTTCGGTCGGCGCGCCGCGCTGGCGGCGGTGGCCTATGCGAAGCGGCGGGGACGTGCGACCGGCCCCGTGCCGACCGCCCGCGAGGTTGACCGCGGCCCCCTGGTCAAGCTGGATGATGCCGAAAAGGTGCGCAGCTCGCTGCGCCGGATCATGTGGGGCAAGGTCGGGCTGGCGCGCACGGGCGATTCGCTGGCCGGCGCGCTGGGGCAATTGACGCGCTGGGAGCGGCTCGTGAGCTGGCCCTTTGCCTCGCGCCTCGATCTGGAAGTCAAAAACATGGTGCAGGTGGCGCGCTGTGTGGCCGAAGCGGCGCTCTGGCGGACGTATAGCGTCGGGGCGCACTACCGGGCCGATGCCCGGAAGACCACGCGGCCAATCGGGATACAGCACAGCCGGGTGGAACGGGGAAGTGAAACGTTAAAAGCGAGAAGTAAAAAGTTACACGCAAAGAGGAAGAAGTAGCGGAGGGACGCTACTTGCTTGCCGGGATTGCCGAGGCGACCAGTAGCGGCGGGGCGGTCCGGGCGGCAGGCTGCGAGGCGCGGATGGTCTGATGAGCGGCCGCCTGCCGGGCGAAGTGCCGGTAGTGCCGCAGCACAGTTGTGACGTACCGGTGGGTTTCCGCGAAGGGCGGCAGTCGCTGATACCGGTCCACCCGGCGTTCGCCGGCGTTGTAGGCGGCCAGCGCCAGCCGGAGATTGCCTCGGTAGCGGGCCAGGAGATACTTCAGGTGGCGGGTGCCGGCCCGCACGTTCTCGTCGGGATCGTAGGGATTTCTCACCGCCAGTTTCATCGCGGTACCAGGCATCAACTGCATGAGACCGATCGCGCCGCTTCTCGAGACGGCGGCCGGGTCGAAGTTGGATTCCGCCTTGATGACGGCGCGGATGAGCGAGGGGTCCATGTCGTAGCGCTGCGATTGCCGCGCGATGGTCCGGTCCAATTGCTGTGCGGTGAGCCGGGGACGGAAGCTGGAGGAATCGCCGTTGTAGCGCTTGAGTCGGGGATGCGGCTGGTCGGTAAAGACGACGGTCCCGTCCGAGCGGACGGCGTGGTAGGTATCGGCGTCGGACGCCGGCGCGATCGCCGGCAGCGCCGACATCGCGACAAGGACGAATCCCACCAGGCCTCGCTGCATCTGCCGCACCACTTTCATGGACGGGAATTATTATGGGGCCATGCGTCGCTGTCCAGCGCAGCAATGGCGCGTAACCGTCTACAAAGGGGACCATCGGCCTCTAGTGGAAAAACTTGAGTGCGGGCGGAGAAAATCATCGAGGTGGGAAAAAACTGCCGGCTCAGGACCGAAGCGAACAGGCGTCAGGCCAGAAACCGGTCGAGATTCGACCGGAATTGCTGCTGGAGGGCGAGGGTGACAGGTCCCGGCTTGCCGGAGGAGCCGACGAGGTGCCGGTCCACATCTCGCACGGGCATGATCTCCATCGTCGTGTTGGTCAGAAAACATTCGTCCGCCTGCCGCAGCGCCTCCGGGGTGTAGGCGCTCTCTTCGGTCTTGATGCCCCGTTCCTTTGCCAGCGTCAGGACGACGTCACGCGTGATGCCGTCAAGAATCCCGC
>JANOEZ010000410.1:0-1557 GCA_031413335.1 Nitrospirota bacterium | reverse complement strand
ATTTTCCGCTCCTCACAATCCACCTTGATGATCTTGGCTGTCACCTCGTCCTGGGGTTTGAATTTTTCCTCCAGGCGCGCCGGGGGCTGAAGATTAGCTTCGCTGATGTGGATCAGTCCCTCCACGCCGCCCTCCAGCTCGATGAACGCGCCGAAGTCGGTGAGCTTGGACACCTTGCCGGTGACGCTGGCGCCGACCTGGTAGCGCTCCGGGATGTCCACGTCCCAGGGATCACGCGAGAGCTGCTTGTAGCCGAGCGAGAGGCGCTCCTTCTCCTTGTCGATCCGCAGCACAACCGCTTCGACGTCCTGCGCTTTCTTGAACAGCTCCGACGGATGCTTGATGTGTCTGGTCCAGGACATGTCGGAGATGTGAATCAGCCCGTCGATGCCTTCGTCGAGACCGATGAAGGCGCCGAAGTCGGTCAGGCTCTTGACCTTGCCTTGAATGCGGGTGCCGGCCGGATATTTGGCCTCGACCATGTCCCAGGGATTCGGCGCGGTCTGCTTCATGCCCAGTGAGATCTTGCGGCTCCCCGGCTCGATGTTCAGCACCGCGGCTTCGACCTGATCTCCCACGGAGACCAGGCGGGAGGGATGCCGGACTTCATGCGACCAGGACATTTCCGACACGTGCACCAGGCCCTCGACGCCCGGCTCCAGCTCGATGAAGGCCCCGTAATCGGTCAGGCTGACGACTTTCCCCTTCACCCGCGTGCCGATCGGATACTTGGCGGCCACGCTCGTCCAGGGATCCGAGCCCTTTTGCTTGAGGCCCAGGGAAATGCGCCCGGTCTCGCGGTCGTATTTCAGAACCATGACCTCGAGCCGGTCGCCCACGACGAACATTTCGGACGGATGACCGACGCGTCCCCACGACATGTCGGTGATGTGGAGCAGGCCGTCGATGCCGCCCAGATCGATGAACGCGCCGTACTCGGTGATGTTCTTGACGATGCCCGGGACCAGCTGTCCCTCCTTGAGGTTGGCCAGAGTCGTCTGCCGCTTCTTATCCCGTGACTCTTCCAGCAGCACCCGGCGCGAAACGACGACGTTGCCGCGTCGGTGGTTGATCTTGATGATCTTCAACGGAAAGGATTTGCCGACCAGTCCGTCCAGATCGCGAATCGGATGCAGATCGATCTGCGAACCGGGGAGAAACGCCTTGACGCCGATGTCCACCATCATGCCGCCCTTGATGCGGGAGAGGATCTTGCCGTCCACGATGCGCTCTTCGTTGAACGCCTTTTCCAGATCTTCCCAGACTTTCATCTTGTCGGCTTTTTCCTTGGACAAGATCAGATTGCCGTCCGCGTCCTCCCGCTCCTCGATATAGACCGCGAGCCGGTCGTTGACTTTCAGCCCCTCGAGCTCCTCGCTGTTGAATTGATCGGCTGGGATGATTCCCTCGGATTTGTAACCGATGTCGACGACGACCCGGCCCTTGCCGACGGCGACGATCCGGCCTTCGATGATGGTGCCCTCTTCGAAGTTCTTGAACGTTTCCTCGTACAGCGCGGCCAGCGCGTCCTTGTCCATCTGTTCTCCTGCCTGCTTT
>JANOEZ010000409.1:0-4383 GCA_031413335.1 Nitrospirota bacterium | reverse complement strand
GGCTTTCCAGTACGGTTCTGTCGTCAAGCGTCTGTTCTGGCCGCTGGTACAAAGGCCCGCGCTCGCCGCGACCACCTGTTTTCACGCCACGGCGGAATCGGAATACGAAGACATTCGCCGCATGGGGTTTCGCCAGCCGGTTGCGATCATTCCCAATGGCATCGCCACTCCCGATGTCGTGTCGAAGCAAGCCGGCATCTCCCGTACACTCCTATTTCTTGGCCGCGTGCATCCCGTCAAAGGACTCGACATGCTACTGCCAGCCTGGCAGGCGATACAGGACCGCTTCCGTGACTGGCGTCTGGTGATCGCCGGACCGGATAACGACGGTTACCAAGAAACGATGCAGAAGTTGGCCGCTCAATTACGCCTGGAACGAATCGAATTTACGGGTGCGTTAAAGGGCAAGGAGAAGTGGAACGCCTATCAACAGGCGGATCTCTTTGTACTGCCGTCTTATTCTGAAAACTTCGGGATGGCTGTGGCGGAGGCGTTGGCATCGGGCCTGCCTGCGATCGTTTCTAAAGGAGCGCCATGGAAAGGGTTAGAGGAAAAGAGCGCAGGGTGGTGGATTGATATCGGCGTGGACCCCTTGGTTGACTGCTTGAATCATGCACTTGCTCAAACACCCGATGAGTTGGAGACCATGGGTCGACACGGCCGGGCCTGGATGCAGACAGAATTCTCTTGGCAGCGGATCGGAGGCATGATGGCGCAGACATATCAATGGATCGCTACGGGTGGTGAAACGCCTGAATGGGTCCGAATAGATGAATGCGGATAAGGGAACCGATCGAAGGGAATCGCCGTCATGATGAGTCGAAGGGTGAAAGCTGCCTTCTATGCCGTGGCTGGCCCTCTCATGCGAGGCAACGTCGTGCTGTACCGTCGATTCCGCGCGCCAAAATCCGGAGTCGTGAGGGTCCACCTGGGTCCGGGACAAAAAAACTATATCCCCGGGTGGATCAACATCGATGCGAATATATTCACGGGCAAGTGTGATGTCTGGGCGGATCTCAGAAATCCATTGCCATTTGATAGTGGCACGGTTGATGCCGTGTATTCACACCACATGATCGAGCATCTTCCTGACATGCTCTTTCATTTTCGTGACGTCTTTCGGTGTTTGAAGCCAGGCGGCATGTACCGGGTTGGCGGTCCCAATGGAGATACTGCGATAAGCAAGTTTCTGGAAGGCGATAATCGCTGGTTCGGCGACTTTCCGGATCGTCGCAAGAGCATTGGAGGGAGATTCGAAAACTTCGTGTTCTGTCGAGGCGAGCACCTTTCCATCCTTACATTTTCTTTTCTGGAAGAGCTGATGTCAGACGCGGGATTTACGAACATACGCAGGTGTCTTCCTGTGAAGCAGACAGTTCGTGAAGAGCTGTTCGGTGATTGTTTGCGATTTGAAGACGAATCGGACTTTGACGTGCCGCATACGTTGATCGTTGAAGCCGAGAAGCCAGTACGCAATCGGTAAGTTATTCTATTCGGGTCGCGATCCAGATGCATATGTTCCTGAAGCACTCTTACACAGATTGGAAAGCCAAAGAACTTCTCCTGGGGATGGCGGTGGCCGTCCTGCTGGTCTCAGTTTATCATTACAGGAAGGGTTATTTTTCAGATCAAGAATCGCTTTTGTCCCATCATCAACCGGCGGAATATGTGGGGTCCATTGAGCCCGCCGCAGCACGTGCTTGGTTTCAATCGCCGCTCTTTGAGGGCTCTTGTTGAACGGGCAGGGTTTGAGGTGGTCGAACTCCGCGACTTCCCGCTCACCGAGGGTGTTCATACGCCAGAGACCGGCTACTGGTATCCGTCAGTTCGCACGTGGCTAACCAAAAAGGAATACAGAACGCCCTACGGGACTTCCAAAATGCTTATCCGGTTGGCGGGAAAACCGGCCTCTCATTTACTGGGTGCGGGCGGAGCCTTATATGCGATTGCCCGCAGACGTGACTGACGCCTGAGGCGAACACACAGCGTTATGGAGCGATCATAAATTTTACCCATCCTTCATGATACGTTAACACGCCTATGCCTGACCTCTGTGACGGCTGGGCAATTGGATGAGAGGAGATTCTATAATGGGGAGGTGGAACTGGAAAGAGAGTCTTTTGTTTGCGCTCCTCCTGCTGAGTTTCCCTAGCACAGTACTCTCTGACATGCCAGCCCTCCTCCGATGGTTCGGAACAGGAACCTACAACGTTCTCGTTGAATTTATCCCGTCAACATTCTCCGGTGACGGCGGGAACAATTATGGGCCTCCGTTTCGGTGGAACATCGGCACATTCGCCAATGTGAACGCAGGTTGCCCGGGGAATCACAATAATACCGTCTCGACGTTTGGTTGGAACGTTGACTGGGGGGGTGGACGCCTCGACAGCACACAGCCCACCATGGCGTTGCATCTCGAGAAGGAGTACTGCATCAACGGCAAATACAATGTCGAGGCTCATATCCAGCATCTCGATACCAACGGTGTGGTCCACCGCCCGTTCGGCTTTGCGGCTCCCTGGGATGGATCAAGCGGCTCAAGCCTCAGTCTGCAAGGTGAACGGATCAACCTATTCGATTACAGCGGCAATCAGCGCGTATTGTTCAATCTCGAAGCCGGATGGGATTCCATTGACCTCATTCCTCGAAGCGATGCCGGGTTAAGAATTCGGCAATCCAAGAACAATTCACCGTGGCTGCAACAGCTGAGCAATGCAGGAGATCAATTTCTTTTCCTGCCATATTTCGACAACAACGATCGATTGTATCTTTCCGGCATGGTCCAACTTGGCACGGCGACCCCCCAGGGCAACCTTGGATCACCGCCAAACGGCACGATCACCTATTGCCCGGACTGTATGACGACCAATCCTTGCGTGGGCGGCGGCACGGGCGCGTTGGCTAAACGACTTAACAACGTGTGGGTTTGCAATTGAAGATGCTTGAAAGAGGGTTGGATACTCTCTCTCGCCTCGCACTGAGTCCCATCTATTAGAAACGGCCACACGATAAGGTCTAAGGTCATACGCTTTTTAACACCCCGGTAACACAAACTTGAGATCTCCGTCGCACTTCTTATTGATTAAGAGATAGACTATGTGGCCTCAGTCGTCAAAAACTGGTCGTTTTTGCTGATTCTTAAGCGAAAGACCCCAAATAGAAGCCAGTATGAACGCTTCGATTCTCCTCTTTTAACTTTGAATGAAGAGAGCAATCTGCAAGCCTGTCTGCAGAGCGTGCATCAGTTCGACGACATCGTCGTCTTGGATTCCTATAGTTCAGATCGTACGGTCAGTCTTGCTGAGGAGCTCGGAGCGCGCGTTGTCCAACGTCGCTTCGACAACTGGGCGGCCCATCAAAACTGGGCCGTAGAGCACATTACTTTCAAGCATCCATGGGTCTTTTACATTGATGCCGACGAACGTATGACGCCGGAGCTGGCTGACGAAATCCGTAGCATCGCTGATGATCCGAAACGGCCTGAAGTGGCCTTTTATTGCGGCCGCCGTAACATGTTTATGGGAAAGTGGATTAAACATGCCATGCCGCCCGGCACCATCATGCGCTTCTTCAAGCTTCCATTCGTCCGTTTCGAGCGTCTGGTCAATCCGAGGGCGGTGATTGACGGTCCCTATGGCTATCTCCACGGGCAACTCATTCACTATAACTTCAGCAAAGGCCTCACCGAGTGGATCGATAAGCACAACAAGTA
Organism: Nitrospirota bacterium; assembly: GCA_031413335.1. Taxonomy (GTDB): domain Bacteria; phylum Nitrospirota; class Nitrospiria; order Nitrospirales; family Nitrospiraceae; genus 2-02-FULL-62-14. The sequence goes on along the minus strand of JANOEZ010000409.1, from coordinate 671 downwards.
CTCGCTCATGGAGGCCATGCAGGGACTGAAAGAGCGTCGGAGCGGATCCATCGATGCCAGGTCCGTTGTCAGTAGAGATCCGGCCGTCCGACAGAAAGCGCTCAAGGCCTTGTCTTTCAAACTGCCTCTCCGGCCGGTCATGAAGTTTGTCTACTTATACATCTTTAGCCGGGGATTTTTGGACGGCCGAGCTGGGTTCACGTACTGCGTGTTGCAGGCAATGTACGAACATATGATCGCTCTTAAAATACAAGAACTCCAAAGACATGAGAAGGGCCTTCCCACCTGAGGAAGAGACTTGAGTGAGCAGATAGATTGGAGGCACTATGATTGACCTGCAGACCCCACGAGGCCTTTCGGTACGCGTCCCTGAACATGACTCCGAAGATGCATCCGCCAAATTTAACATCGAGGATGCCACCGGCATTACACATTACTACGGCCAACAGGGCTACGTGATCGTTAGAAACGTCTTCTCCCCGAAGGAATGTGAAACGATAAAAGGATTGTGGGAAAGCGAGGTGAAGCCATTCGATGGCTTCATGTATCGGCAGACCACTGCAAGGGCAGAACGCCACGTCAAGAACGATAAGGGATGGATTATGAATCCCATCCTTAACTTGCAGAGTGTAGACCCCGCATACTTTCCGAATTTTCGCCGTTATGCCACC
>JANOEZ010000408.1:0-3230 GCA_031413335.1 Nitrospirota bacterium | reverse complement strand
CCATTGTCCCCGGAGAGCCGGTAGCTCAGTCGGTAGAGCATCGCCCTTTTAAGGCGAGGGCCCTGGGTTCGAGTCCCAGCCGGCTCACCACTTCTTTCAATAGCTTCTGTGTTTCTTCGTCCTTGAGTAGCCTAACCCTTGGTTGAATGACGAGGAAGACGGCCATTCATGATGGCAGAACAGTCCGGAACGATTTTAGTCGTCGATGACGACCAGGACATGCGGGCGCTGCTGCACGACGAGCTGCAGGAACGCGGCTACCGCGTCATGGCCGCGTCCAACGGGCGCGACGCGCTCAAGAAACTCGGCGAAGAGGACTATGCCGTCGTCCTGACCGATCTCCGCATGCAGGGTATGCAGGGGCTCGAATTGTTGAATGAGGTGAAGCGGGATTATCCGGGGACCAACGTCATCATCATGACCGCATTCGGTTCCGTCGAATCCGCCATCGACGCGATGAAGCAGGGCGCCTACGACTATGTCACCAAGCCGATCAAAAACGAGGAAATGGTCCTGGTGGTGGAGAAGGCGGTCCGGGACGCGCTGCTGCGCCGGGAAGTCCAGCAACTTCGCCGCGCCGTTCGCGAGGACTACAGCTTCCATCAGATTCTGGGCAAAAGCAAAGCCATGCGCGAGGTGTTCGACCTCATCCGGCGCGTCGCGGACAGCCAGACCAACGTGCTCATCACCGGCGAAAGCGGGACCGGCAAGGAACTGGCGGCCAAGGCAATTCATTTCAACAGCGATCGGAAGGGTGGCCCCTTCGTACCCGTGAACTGCGCGGCCATTCCCGAAATGCTGATCGAGAGCGAGCTGTTCGGTCATATGAAGGGCTCGTTCACCGACGCCAAAGGTGACAAGCGCGGCCTCTTCGAGGAAGCGCACGGCGGGACGCTCTTTCTGGATGAGATCAGCGAGCTGCCGGTCATGCTGCAAGCCAAGCTGCTGCGGGCCATCCAGGAGAAGGAAATTCGGCGGGTCGGCGCGACTCGCGCCGTGGCCGTGGATACGCGGATCATCGCCGCGACCAACCTCTCGTTGACCGATGAAGTGAAAGCCAAGCGATTCCGCGAAGATCTCTATTACCGTCTGAATGTGATCGAAATTCGCATGCCGCCGCTGCGCGAGCGCCGTGAGGATATTTTCCTGCTGGTGGACGCGTTTTTGAAGAAATGCGCCGAGGCGAGCAGGAAAACGGTCAAGGGCATCGCCGAATCCGCGCTGGCGCTGCTCATGGATTATCCCTGGCCCGGCAATGTGCGGGAATTGGAAAACGTCATCGAACGGGCGGTGACGCTGACGCGCGGCGAGAAGGTGACGCCGGAAGACCTGCCGCCAGCCATTCACGGCTCGCGTGGAGACAGGAAAGTGATTGATGACGCGGCCGACCGGACCCTGCCGCTCGATGAAGTCGAAAAAGAATATATTCTCCGCATCCTCGACAAGACCGGCGGGAACAAGTATCAGGCGGCGCAAATCCTTGGCATCGACCGGAAAACCCTCTACCGCAAGCTCGGCGAGATCGAGGGTAAGGTTCACCGCGAAGACTAGTCATTCCTTTCGATCGTTCATGCATGTAGCATTGCCGGCGTGATGTCATCCCTCAACAGGCAGGTCTCTCTGCTTTACGGCGGTCTGTTCCTGCTGACCGTCATTATTTTTGTATTCGATCTGCTCACTCCAGTCGGAGTGGCGATAGCTGTTCTCTATCTCATCCCATTGCTGCTGACGTTTCTCTCCACGCGCGAACGAGATCCAGCCTACTTCTGTCTCATCGCCACCGGACTCATCTGGATTGATTTGCTACTGAAGCCGCCGGGCCTTTCCATCCAATACGGCGCGTTCAATCGCGTATTGGGCACGCTGGTCATGTGGGGCGTTGCTCTGGGATTGATTCGCTACAAACGGACCTGGCAAGGACTCGTGAGCGCTGAAGCTGCGCGTGAGCAGGCCGTGTCCGAGAAAGAAGCGGCAGTCGAAGCCCGCGCACTCTCAGACACGGCCACGTTGGGTGCGGTCGCCGGGCAGCGGAAGGCCGTAGAGGAGACGGTGCTCAGTACCTTGAGACTGGAAGGTATTGTCCAGTCGGCCATGGATGCCATCATCTCGGTGGATGAGGAACAACGGGTCGTGTTATTCAACCACGCGGCTGAACGGATGTTTCAATGTTCAGCGCGGGAGGCGATCGGTCAGTCGCTGGATCGCTTCATCCCGGCTCGATTCCGAGATGCGCACAAGACGCACATCCATGCGTTCGGGAAGACTGGCGTGACGAATCGTCGAATGGGCGCGCTGAGCAGGATCTCCGCTCTGCGGTCGGACGGAGAAGAATTTCCGGTCGAGGCCGCCATTTCGCAGGCCGGGATAGACGGCCACAAGTACTTCACCGTCATTCTGCGGGATATCACCGAGAGTATGCGTCTGCAAGACCATCTTCGCCAAGCCGAGCGGCTGGCTGAGGTTGGCACGCTGGCCTCCGGTATGGCCCACGAGATCGGCACGCCGATGAACGTGATTTTGGGCCGCGCGGAGCAGCTCATGCGCCGGACGGAGGATGAGACGACAAGGAAGGGACTCGCGACGATTACGACGCAGGTCGAGCGCATCACCAAAATCATGAACCAGTTGCTGACCTTTGCCAGGCGCAAACCGAGCGAGCGCCGTTCGGTCAATCTTGGCCAGACGATCGATGATTGTCTCGAGGTTTTGCAGGAGCGGATCAGGCGGATGCGTATCAAGATTGAGAGCAACTACGAGACGACGCTGCACCCCGTCCATGTTCATGCCGACCCGGACCAGATGAGCCAGGTGTTTCTGAATCTCTTCATTAATGCGATTCATGCCATGCCGGAAGGAGGCACGCTTCGCATTTCGCTGGAACAGACGGATGGTCATGTAAGAGCCATTGTGGCCGATACGGGGCAAGGCATCTCCAAGGATGACCTGCCGAAAATTTTCCATCCCTTCTTCACGACCAAAGAAGCCGGGCAGGGCACCGGGCTCGGCTTGACCGTTGTACACGGCATCATTCAAGAGCACGGCGGCTCGATCACGGTCGAAAGCGAGCCGGGCCAAGGCACCACCTTCACGGTCACGCTTCCAGCCGCGAAGAGCAGATAGCCTGTAGCGAATAGCCAATAAAGCTAATAGCCACCAGAGTAACTTCATTGAGGAGTCTATCGCCTATCGCGACGCCGGGGATTACGGTAAACTATTTGAGAAATGGAAGA
>JANOEZ010000407.1:0-1979 GCA_031413335.1 Nitrospirota bacterium | reverse complement strand
CCCCCGGGGCTGTATTTGACGTTGACCCGTCCGGGCTCCACCAGTTCCTTGATTTGCTGCCGGCGCAGCGAGAGGGCGGCGGCCAAACCCCACGGCTGATCGCTGTAGACGAAGAGATCGCGGTGGGCTTCCACCTGCCTGCCTAACGTAGGATTCCCGCAGACGAACCGGAGCTTCACCAGCGCCTGCCGCTCGAACGGAGCCGCAAGCCCGGCCGGGCTGTAATAATGGCGCAGTTCGTCCAGCGTGTTGGCCAGCAGGCCTTTCCCTCCGTGCGGCCTGAGCCGGACGTCCAGACGAAAAATACCTTCCTGCTTCGATTCGATCCACTGAAGCAGCAGATGGACCAGGCGTTCGTAGTATTCGCCATGGTCGAGCGGCTGCCGTCCCGACGTCCGTCCGGGCCCCCCGTAGACGAAGAGCACTTCGATGTCGGAGGCGTAGCCCAGTTCCCGCCCGCCGAATTTCCCCATGGCAAAGACGGCAAAGGGACAGGGCGTTCTGCGGTCGAGCCGGGCGGTGCCGTGTCTCCGTGCCAGGCTGGCGGTGCAGTCGGTGATCGCCTGGTCCACGATGGTCTCGGCCAGATTGGTCAAGGCGCGCGAAAAGTCCGGCAGGGCGGTCTTCCGGTCCAGGAGATGTTTCATGTCGATGCGGAACAGTTCATGGTCCTTGAACTGGTTGAGGATGGTCCGTCGCCGGTCGTCAGTATTGGCGCGGACCAGTTGCCGGCGGAGCGCGAGCGTCAACTGCCGCCGGGTGCGCACGAGCGGCTGGTCGCGGTAGGCGTCCAGGATCGGCAACAGATTGGCGTGCTGCCGTCGGACGAAGTCCTCCCAGAGGTACTCGCTGGTGCCGAGCAGGCGCGCCAGCAATGGCAGCGTCGATTTTTTGGACAGGAAGGCCAGCGTTTTTTTTCCGCGGGCGTCGCGGAACAACTGGTCCAGGAACTGATCGAAGGATTCCAGGGCCTTGGTCGGATCGGGCGCCCAGATCAGGTGTTGCGTGAACTGCTTGGCGAGCGTGGCGGTGACGAGCAGTTCCTGCTGCTCGGTCTGGCTCTCGATTTTCCGGCCGTTTCGGCCGCGGACGAAAAAGCGGTCGTGGAGCTCGTCTCCGACGTGCTCGAATCGGGCCTGGTGGATGTTGAGCCCGCGCATCGACAGCGCGAGCGCAAAGGCATACAGAAATGCCGGCGTGTCGGTCGAGCGAATATCCATGGCGGTGCTGGTTGGCGAGATCCGGTTGTCGAACCGGATCTGAACGGGCGCCAGGAGGCCGTGGAACGCTCCGCGCGCCTTGCCCAGCGTTTCGACCAGCCGGCGGTTGACGAACCGGCGCGCATCGGTGAACTGCCGGGCATCCAGCAGGCGGATCACCTGCTCAAGTTCGTCGGCCAGCCTGTGTTGCTCTGCGGGGCCGAAGGTCGAGCCGGGGAGCGGACGGACGCGGAAGACATCCACGATCTTCTTCCGTGACAAGCCCGGTCGGGTGGGTTGGCGCCTGCCGGGGGCGGACGCTCGCAGCCCCGGTGTGCCCGGCGCATCCGCGTAGGTGTAGAGGGCGCCCTCTCGGATATCGAGGCGATGGCTGGAGAGCAACCCGGCGATGGCCGCAAACTCTGAAAAATAGTCGTAGGCCACGATGGCCAGCAACAATCCGCCATCGCGCTCCGTCACGGAAACCTGGCAGGGACGATCGGGTGTCAGTCGCTCGATGAGTGTGAGATGGGGGACAATATCGGCCGGCTGAAATCGATGAAAGTATTCTTCGTCCATGCGGAACACGAAGTCGCGCACCACGTCTGGCGGCAAATCCTGGGCCGAAGTCTGGAGACTGTTCAGGATGGCGTCGCGGTGAATGACCGGCTGGTCCATGGCGTCAGTATAGCGAAAGCGCGCGTGCTTGTACGCCAACTAGCACAGAACGTTTGCTGTCTAGGACACAGACTTGAGGTTCGAAAATTCTTTAAAACCTTG
>JANOEZ010000406.1:0-1103 GCA_031413335.1 Nitrospirota bacterium | reverse complement strand
ATGCTGAACCAAACGACACAATGGGTCACGACGGTGGGAGAAGTCCTATGCCTATCATATGGAACGCTGCGATGAGCACGGAAATTTTACGCGAGATTCTCATCTGGACCGGCCTGCTGCTGATACTGGTCGCCACCGGCTGCGCCGCCCCGCCGAAGATCACGAAGGTGCTCTACGAAGACCGCTCGGCCTGGATCCGCCTGGAGATCAATCCTGACGCGGAGGAATCGGTCCCGGCATCCGCCAACGATCCGGCTCTTCCATCGTCTGCCACGCTCGCGGCCCTTTTCAAAGGTTTCCAGGCGGAAAAAGATTACAACCCCGGTCTGGTAAGCTTCATCACAGGCAAGACCTATTACAATCGCATGTTTGTAGACCCGGAACTGATGGTGCTGGCGCCTCAACTAGCCAAGGCGCTGGCACAGGCCTCCCCCAGAGAGCGGGTCGCCTACTGCCTTGCGGTGGATTATTCGGCGGATGAGCGTTTTATCACGACGGGGTGGGTCTATATCAGAAAGCCTCATCTGTATTTCAAGCTGGTGGAATGGCGGACGCCGGTCCGTGTGAAGTCCCCCGCCAGTCCGACGTCCGAAGCCTGTCAGATCAAGCCCATCCCAGGGGTGAAAACAGCGGATCGATTCTTCAAAATGGATTATGCGCCCAAAGACTTCATTGAGACGTTCGGTCCGATGGGCGCCAGTATCATGAATAAACGAGGCGAAGTGGTGTTCAAGCTGGCCGAAATGGCGGCATTCAAACCAGCCCTTATGGAAAGTCAGCCTCCCAACGATGCCGGGGGCGATTCGCGTCCGGAAGCTTCCGCGGCCATACCTTCTCCTGCGATCACTGCGGCTCCCAAGGATCCCGGAAGCTCGAGCCGGGCTCCTGCCCAGAAAACGATCGCCCGTAAGAAAGCATCGAAGACGCCGTAGCGCAGCAGGATGGGCACACGTCGATGACACGGGCCAGCAGCACCATGACCGACAAGGACCGTTCCATGGCACGCGCAAAAGAGCACATCCTGATCGTCATCTCGCAACCGCCGCTCGCAGCGACGCTGCAGAAGCTGCTGGGGGACAACGGGTATTCGACGCACGTCGTGA
>JANOEZ010000405.1:0-7740 GCA_031413335.1 Nitrospirota bacterium | reverse complement strand
CGGTGCTGTGTCCGGGCCATCCTGGTTCGTCCCGTTGTCGGCGAGCCCAGACTGGTCGGCAGTGTGTGGATCGGCGGGAACCGGCTCCAGCACGGCGTCGTCGAACGTGGCTTCGCGAAATGGCTGGAGGCCCAGATCAAGCCGTGCTGCCAGGGCCGGCAATTCGCCGACCGAGAGGAACAGGCTCACGGCCAGCGCACTGAATGCGAGGGCGTGGAAAGGGCCATTTTTTCTCCGGCGCGCGAGTTGCGGGGCATCGTTCTGCATGAAAAGTCAGCGTAAAGGCGGGCCTAAAGCTTGTCAAGAGAATCTCTGCGATGAGTTCCATCGGCGCGCGTTTTTGAGGCGTTCCGTCGCCTTGACCGAGGCCGGAATCCTGTGATAGCGTAGCGCCCTTCCTGCCGTTTGAACACGATTCTGGAACGTACTGAGGGGACTATCCATGCTGAAACGGTATTTGCTCGCTCCTGGACCGACGCCGGTGCCGCCGGAAGTGCTGCTGGCCATGGCCCGGCCCATGATCCATCACCGGGCGCCGGAGTTCGATCCTATCTTTGCCGAAGTGCGGGAGGGGCTGAAGTGGCTGTTCCAGACCCGCAACGACGTCCTGATGCTGGCGTCGTCCGGCACCGGCGGGATGGAAGGATCCGTGTCGAATTTTTTATCTCCCGGCGACAAGGCCCTGTTCGTCAACGGCGGAAAATTCGGCGAGCGCTGGGGCAAACTGTGCAAGACCTTCGGCGTGCAGGCGACGGAGATCAAGGTGGAGTGGGGCCATGCGGTCAATCCGCAGGCCGTCGCGGATGCGCTCAAAAAAGATCCGTCCATCAAGGCTGTCTACGTACAGGCGAGCGAAACGTCCACCGGCGTATCGCACGATGTGAAGGCGCTGGGCGAAATCGTCAAGGCGCACGACGATACGATTCTCGTGGTGGATGCCATCACGGCGCTCGGCGTGTTCGATATCAAGACCGATGCGTGGGGGCTGGATGTCGTCATCACCGGTTCGCAGAAGGCGTTGATGCTGCCTCCGGGCATGGCGTTCGTGAGCGTGGGCGAGAAGGCCTGGCGGCTGGCTGAGAAGGCCAAGAACGCCGCGTTCTATTTCAATTTCAGGAAGGAACGCGAGAATCAGATCAAGAATCAGACGACGTTTACGCCGACGGTATCCCTGATTATTGGATTGCAGGAAGTATTCAGAATCATGAAGGCGGAAGGACTGGACAAGATGTTTGCGCGGCAGGGCAGGCTGGCGCAGGCGATGCGGGAAGGCATGAAGGCGGCCGGCCTGGTGCTGTTCCCCAAGGAATCGCCGAGCGACGCGCTCACGGCAGTCTGCTCGCCGGACGGGATCGACGGCCAGGCGGTCTATAAGAATCTCCGCGTCCAGTACGGCATGACGGCGGCCGGCGGTCAGGACCATTTGAAGGGGAAGATTTTCCGTCTTTCGCATATGGGCTACGCGGACACGTTCGATGTCATTGCCGCGTTAGCGGCAACGGAGATGGTCCTGAAGGGTCTCGGCCATCCAGTCAAGCTCGGCAGCGGAGTCGGCAAGGCGCAAGAAATTTTAATGGCGAAGTAATCGAGGACGCATGAGCGGTACCACAGCGATGAAAATTCTGGTCAGCGACAGCCTCTCGAAGCAGGGCATCACGATTCTGGAGAAGGCCGGCTTCACGGTGGACGTGAAGACCAAGCTGTCGAAGGAAGAGCTGCTCAAGGAGATCAGGCAGTACGACGGGCTCATCGTGCGGTCCGGCACGAAGGTCACGGCCGACGTGATCGCGGCGGCCGTGCAGCTGAAAGTCATCGGCCGGGCCGGTTCGGGCCTCGATAACGTGGATGTCCAGGCGGCGACCAAGCGCGGCATCGTCGTCATGAACACGCCGGGCGGCAACACGGTGACGACCGCCGAGCACACGATGGCGATGATCTTTTCCATGAGCCGACGGATTCCCCAGGCGACGGCGTCGGTCAGGGCCGGCAAGTGGGAAAAAGACAAATTCATGGGCGTGGAACTCTATAACAAGATACTGGGCATCGTGGGCATCGGCCAGATCGGCGGCTACCTGTCGAAGCTGGCGCAGGGCGCCTCGATGAACGTGATCGCCTACGATCCCTATCTCGCGCCGGAGCGGGCCGAGAAGATGGGCGTGGAACTGGTGGATCTGCCCGAACTGTTCCGGCGGGCCGACATCGTGTCTGTGCACACGCCGCTGACGGCGGAGACGAAGTCGCTGATCAATGCCAAGGTGATTGCGACGATGAAGCCGGGCGTGATGATCGTCAACTGCGCGCGCGGCGGCATCATCAACGAGGCGGACCTGGTCGAGGCGCTGAAGTCCAGGAAGGTGGCGGCCGCGGCGTTCGACGTGTTCGAGGACGAGCCGGTCAAGGCGGACAATCCGTTGCTGGCGCTGGACAATTTCATCTGCACGCCGCACATCGGGGCTCAGACGGGCGAAGCGCAGGAAAATGTCGCGCTCGGAATCGCCGAGCAGATCGTGGACTATTTCACGAAGGGCATCGCGCGTGGCGCCGTCAACATCCCCTCTGTCCCGCCGGATCTGCTGCCGAAGCTGCAGCCCTATCTGACGTTGGCGGAGAAGATCGGTATGCTGCAATCGCAATTGTGCGAGGGCGGACTGGAACGGGTGACCGTAGAGTACAGCGGTGAAGTGGCCGGCCTGTCCATTGCGCCCCTGACGATTGCGGTGTTGAAGGGACTGCTGACGCCGATTCTCGAAGACGTCGTCAATTATGTCAATGCGCCCGTGATTGCCAAGGAGCGCGGCATCGAAGTCAAAGAGGTCAAGAGCAGCGACGCCGGCGATTTCACCAGCGTGATCCGTGTGCGCGTCGAAGCCGGCAAGAAGGCGCACCGCCTGGCCGGCACCCTCCACAATCGCAAGGAGTCCCGCATCATCGAGATCGACGATTTCCAGGTCGAGGTGGTGCCGGAAGGGCACATGATGCTCATCCTCAACGAAGACAAGCCGGGAGTGATCGGAGCGGTGGGGCAGGCGCTGGGGGATCACAACGTCAACATCGCCCGGATGCAATGTGCCCGCGAAGATCGGGGCGGCAACGCCCTGCTGATTTTCGGCCTGGATGCCTCGCTGCCGGCCAAGGTGCTGGAGGCCATCAAGCGAGGGAAGCACATTCTCTCCGTCAAGCTGGTCGATCTCTCGCATTGACGCGACCCTGCGTCGCGCCTGCGCCATGCGTGCGCTGCCCGGCCTGTGCCGGGCGATCCTTTATTTATTAAGGTGACACTGATGAAGAAAAACGAGCGGTCGCTCGTGCCGTCCGGCATGGCCACCATTCTCCCGCACGCCGCCCAACGCGTGCGCCAGATGGAGACCGCCCTGGTGGGGACGCTGGCACGCTGGGGCTACCAGGAAATTATTCCGCCGACGTTCGAGTACCTCGACGTGCTCTCCCCCGGCCTCGAGCCGGACGTCCTCGAGCAATGCTACAAATTCGCGGACCGGGCGACGGGGCGGATGATGCTGCTGCGCCCGGATGTCACCGCACAGATCGCCCGGATTGTCGCGATGGGCATGGCGGGCACGGCCTCGCTGCATCGCCTCTGCTACCGGACGACGGTGTTTCGCCATGCGCCGGAGCATGCCGGGCGGGAGCGGGAGATCTTTCAGGTCGGGGCCGAATTGATCGGCACGGACGGCGTCAGCGCGGACGCGGAGATCATTGCGCTGATGATCGGCTGCCTGGCGCAGATCGGACTGACCTCCTACACCATTTCGTTGGGCCATGTGGGATTTTTTAAAACCCTGCTGGCCAAGTCCGGTCTCTCTCCGGAAGGTCAGAAGCGGGCGGAACAAGCGGCGGCGCGAAAAGATCTCCCCCGCCTGGAGGAGATTTGCTCGGAGGAACGGATTCCGCGGGGAAAGGCCCGCGCAATTCTCGAGGTGCCGGGACTCTGCGGAGGAGAAGCGGTGCTGGCGAGAGGTCGCACACTGGCCGGGCGCGATCCCGCATTGCGAGCCACGCTCGACCGGCTGACGCAGGTCTATCGGTTGCTCAAGATATCAGGCCTGCACGGGCAACTGCTCCTTGACCTCGGCGAATTTCGCGGGTTCGATTATTACGATGGAATTGTCTTCGACGTGTTTGCCAAGGGGCTTGGGTGCGAAGTGGGCGGCGGGGGCCGGTACAACCACCTCGTGGGACGGTTCGGCCGCGATCTTCCGTCCACCGGCTTTGCGTTCGACATGGACCGTCTGTTCCAGGCGATGGAGGCCGGGGGGAACGGCTATGTCCGTCCTGCCGCGGATTTCTTCCTCGCCGCTCCGGCCCGCGCCGGGGACCGGCTGTTCCGCGCCGCGCAGGCGTTGCGCGCAGCCGGCTATTGTGTCGTCCAGGGCCTGTTGTCAGGCACAGGACCGGCAGGCGTTCGTGCCGTGGCCGAGGAGGGCCTCGCACTGCGGGCATCGGTCGTGGCCCTGATCGGCATGCCGTCCACCGGCGCCGACGATTCCGTCGTCATCGCCGGCGCATCGGTCAAGGGACGCAAACAGGTCAAGATCAAGGATTTACCCGAGTTGCTCTGAGGAACACGCGACGGCGAACGCCATGGCACCCACCGACGTCCTAGATCCGAGACTGCCGCCGCAGAATCTTGAGGCCGAGCAATCGGTGCTCGGTGCCATCCTGCTTGAGAATACCGCCATGAGCAAGGCGATGGAGCTTCTCACCGACGAGGATTTCTACAAGACCGCCCACCGGAAGATTTACCTGGGGATGCTGGATCTCTCCGAGCATGGCGAGGTCATCGACCAGATCACGCTCACCGAACATCTGAAGGGCAAGGGCGAACTCGAGTCGGTCGGCGGAGCCGCATATCTGGCCGAACTGGTCCAGGCGGTCCCGACCGCCGCCAATATCCGCTACCACAGCAAGATCGTCCGCGACAAGGCGCTGCTGCGCGGGCTGATCGGCACGTCCACCGAGGTGATCACGCGGGGCTACGATGGGACGGGATCGGTGGATGACCTGCTGGATTTTGCCGAACGCTCCGTCTTCAGCCTGGCGCAGGGGAAACTGGGCCGGTCGTTCACGGAACTGAAGCATGCCATCATGGAGAGTCTCGAATTCGTCAACACGCTGTTTCAGCGCAACGAGCACATCACCGGAGTGCCCACCGGGTTTGCGGAGCTGGACGAGCTCACGGCCGGCTTGCAGCAATCCGATCTGATTGTGATCGCCGGGCGGCCGAGCATGGGGAAAACGAGCCTCGTGCTGGGCATTGCGCAGCACGCGGCCGTGAACCATAAGAAGGTGGTGGGCATTTTCAGCCTGGAAATGTCGAAGGCGCAGTTGGTGCTGCGCATGCTGAGTTCGGAAGCCCGCGTGGACTCCCATCTATTGCGGATCGGCAAACTCCAGAAGGCGGACTGGGTGCAGTTGTCGGAAGCCGCCAGCCGGCTGGAGCATGCCAAAATTTTCATCGACGACATGGGCTCGCTGACCGTGCAACAGATGCGGGGCAAGGCCCGCCGGCTCAAGGCGGAACACGGGCTCGATCTGTTGATCGTGGATTATCTGCAGCTGGTCCAGGGGCGCAGCGACGCCGAGTCGAGGCAGCAGGAAATCTCGGACATCTCGCGTTCGCTGAAAGCGCTGGCCAAGGAGCTGAATATTCCCGTCGTCGCGCTTTCCCAGTTGAGCCGCGCCGTGGAAAGCCGCAATGATAAACGGCCCGTGCTGGCCGATCTGCGCGAATCGGGCGCCATCGAGCAGGACGCGGACGTCGTGATGTTCATCTATCGGGACGAGGTCTACAATTCCGACACCAACGACAAGGGCATTGCCGAAATTCTGGTGCGAAAACACCGGAACGGGCCCACGGGAGACCGGCAACTTGTCTTTCTTGAAAAATTTGCGAGTTTTGCGGATCTGTCCAAGCACGAATCCACTTAGCCCGGTTTGACACTCCTCCGACCCCTTCGTATAATGCGCCGATCGCGCAGCCATCCTTCCATATGACACGCCGACTAGCGCATGCAAGGGAGCCCTCAATTGTGAGAGGAACGTTCCCCGCCGACGAGTTGACCATGCCTCAGTTCCGATCCGCGTGGAAGCGCGTACGAGGCATGGTGGCCGGCCTATGTACCGCATGGCTGCTGGCCGGCGCCTGTGCCGGCGCTCCTCAGACAACACCCGCATCAGCCACCGCGCCTGCCACCACGAGCCATTCGGCCGCACGTCCCGTCGTGCCGGCTGTGGCAGCCGATCCCAGGGCCTACTACCATTACATGCTGGGCTATCAGGCGGAGCTCGCGCAGGAGACCGAGCGGGCGATCCGCGAATATCTGGCGGCGTTGCGCGCCGATCCCACGTCCTTGCATCTGAAGACGCGCCTGGCCCTGCTCTATTTTTCCATCGGCGAATCGGCGAATGCCGTCCGGTTTGCCGATCGCGTCGTGGAAGCCGATCCGTCTGACGCCGCGTTGCTGGCTCAAATGGCGAGCATTTATGCGTCGGTCGGGCAGGCGGACAAGGCGCTGGCGCTCTACGAGCGGGCGATCGAGCGCAATCCCGGCGACAGCGAACTCTATTTCTTGAAGGGATTACTGCTGATCAATGCGAAGCGTTTCGACGAGGCCGAACGGACCTTGCAGCAGGGCGTCGAGCGGGGCAAGGACTCGCCGGTCGGCCACTATTATCTCGGCCGCGTCTACACGGAGACCAAACGGTTCGACCGGGCGATCGCCGGCTACGAGCGGGCCCTCGCGATCAATCCCGCTTTCGAGCCCGGGTACCTGGCGCTGGCAGCCGTCTATGAATCGCAGCAGGAGCGGGACAAGGCTGCGGAGGTGTACCGGCGGTATCTGCAGAAGGTCAACCCGCACAGTCGGGAAATCCGCCGCAATCTCGTCCGGCTGTTCATCAGTGGCAAGGCCTACCAGGAGGCGCTGGCCGAACTGCAACGCATGCTGCAGGAAGATCCGGATGATCTGGACGCGCAGCTTCGCGTGGGACTGGTCTACGGCGAGATGAAGGACTATCCCAGGGCGGTGGAGCGGCTGATGTCGCTCCTGGCCGCGCGCCCGGCCGAGTTGAAGATTCGGGACTACCTCGGTCTGATGTACGAGGAGATGAAGGACTACGACAAGGCCGTCCAGGCCTATGAGCATAATCTTCGTCTGCAGCCCAACTATGCCGATGGCCATATGCATCTGGGATATTTGTTCTATCGCCAGAAGCGGTATCACGAGGCGAGTCCGCATTTTTCGACCGTGGCCAGACTGAACCCCAAGCAGGCGGACGGCCATATCCTGCTGGGATTGACCCATCTTCAGACCGAGCGCTATGACAAGGCGGTCGAGGCGTTTGAAACGGGGATTCTCCATAACCCGGGCAACGCCGATCTGTATTTCAACCTCGGCACGGCCCATGACAAGTTGAACCGGTTCGACGACGTGGTCCGGGCCATGGAACGAGCGCTGCAACTGGATGCGGCGCATGCGGATGCGCTGAATTATCTGGGGTACAGCTATGCCGACCGGGGCATCAAGATCGAAGAAGCCCTGTCGCTGACGAAGCGGGCCGTGTCGCTCAAGCCGGCCAACGGCTACTATGTGGACAGTCTCGGGTGGGCCTTCTTTAAAATGGGCCTGTTGAAGGAGGCTCAGACCGAGATTCAGCGCGCGCTCACGCTGGTCGGAGATGATCCGGTCATCTTCGAGCATCTCGGCGAGATCTATCACAAGC
>JANOEZ010000404.1:0-2500 GCA_031413335.1 Nitrospirota bacterium | reverse complement strand
CGAAACATGGCGAAGGCCAGCGCGGGAGAAACCGGCCCGCGTAATGCCAGGACTTGCTGACTGACAAACCCGCCGCTTACTGCAAGCGCTCCATAGAAAACCAGCCCAATTTCTGACAGCCAGCCTGCGACTCCAAGACATAGCGCCATCAGGCCAAAGCTGACAGCGACGGCGAGCCAAGTCCATCGCCCAAACAGGATGGCCGAAGACTTGATGCCGACCAGCCGGTCGTCTGCCTGGTCCTGTAACGCATAGATCGTGTCGTAGGCAATGGCCCAGGCAATCGTGGCCACAAACAAGAGCCAGGTCTGGGGCTCCAATACCCCGCGGGCTGCCGCCCAGGCCATGACGACTCCCCAACCAAAGGCCATCCCCAGGACGGCTTGCGGAAGCGGCAGGCTGCGTTTGGCAAAGGGGTAGATGGCAGCCAGCAGCAAGGCGATGGGGCTCAGGAGAAGGGTCAGTCGGTCCAATAGGAGCAACAGGCTGCCTGCGATCACGAGGAGCACCAGCAAGACGGCAAGGGCTGTTCCCAGCGACAGCTTTCCGCTGGCCAGCGGGCGTATTTTGGTCCGTTCCACCTGACGATCCAGTTGACGATCCGCCGCATCGTTCAGAATGACGCCGGCGCTTCGCATCAGGAATGATCCCATGGCGAAAATGGCCAGTAATCCTGGATCGGGCCGGCCGTGCGAGGCCAGCACGAGGGCCCACAGCGTCGGCAGCATCAGGAGAAGCGTGCCGGTCTGGCTGGGAAGCCTGATCAGCTCGGCAATCAGTCTCAGTCGGGAGAGAATGCCGGAAGATTCCACACGCATGGGATGACCATAGCGATGGCAGTGGAGCCTGTCAACGAATGGTGGCATTGTATTTTCAATTCAGCCACGCTATATCTCTCTGCATGGAGAGTCCCGTGAAAGGACTGAGATTGGTTGGCCTCGCGGCGATACTTGCGGGGAGTCTGGCCGGCTGCGGCTGGTCGTCATTCCAGAGAAGCGGCGACTCGCAAGGCTACTGGCTGCCGCTCACGGTCGTCGTCCGATTCGATTCCAGCGTGACCGGCGCGACGCTGACGTATACCGATGCGTGCCAGCAGCCGAAGACCATTTCAGCCGGAGCGCAGCTGGCCTATGTGCTCAGGCGTGAAATCGGCCTGGCGTTCGAGCGGGTGCGGGTTGATGAGGCAGGGCCAAAGCGGACGGCGGATGGCGAACTCGACGTGTCCTTGGGTCTCAAGGAAATTGAGTTGACCATCCCTCGACAGGCGGACAAAAGCCACGCCGCGACGGTGCGTCTCGGAGGCACCGTCGTGTTTCGCGACCGAACCGGCGCGGTGCTCTATACGAAGAGCCTGCGGACGGATCTGCCTGGCGAGGTTGAGACGACCCGGCAGAACTGCGAGGTCTCCGGATTGGTGGAGGTCGTTAATAATGCCGGATTGATCCTGGCGCAGGGATTCAAGAAAAATCTTGGCACATCGGTGAGACTTCAAGAATATGCCGGGCAGCGTGAGGCGGCAGGGCGGTAGCCGTGCCCTTCTGGTCAGAATTGACAGTCGTCGCGCTCCGTGGTTATGATGCGTGCGGTTCAGGCCCGCCTTGCGTCTCCCGCACGAGAATGGTGGCCGGCGTAGCTCAGTTGGCAGAGCAGCGGTTTCGTAAACCGCAGGTCGCTGGTTCGATTCCAGTCGCCGGCTCCATCCCGCGCTTGGCGTGCGCCGGCGCCTATTCCCCTACGTGTTTCTTTCTTTGGATGTGGAGCAGATAACATCGCGCGTTCTGTGAATCCAAGCATGCGATCATCGGTAAAAGACTCCGCTCCTCTCCTTATTCCTCGCTCCCTCGCCACGTCCCTCTTGCGTCTCTATGATTATCCCGACCCGCGTAATCCGCGCCGCATCATTCGTGGCTACGACTGCGCCCATGCCCTCCGGACGGCGCGCATGTGCGCCGCGGTTGCGTTCCGCCTCGGTCACCCGCCAGCCCGGGTGAAGCGGTATCAAATCGCCTGCGTGCTCCATGATCTCGGGCGGGCGGGACTGGATCGCCGGCTATTCGGGCGAATCTGGTCCTGGGCAAAGCAGCATGGCATTCCGACCAGACCGAGGGAATGGCGGGCCGCGCATCCAGCGACGCGCTATGGGAGGGAAACGGAAGCGTTTCTCGCATGCCATGGCCAGGAACTCACCGAGGCTGGCATTGCGTTGGATGCGTGGGCCAGGGAGCAGATTGAGATGCGCCTGGGCTACGCCCGCCGGCTGGCTCGCCAGGTGCGGGCCGTGAAACCGAAGCTGATCCGCCTGGGAGTGCAGTGGGCGCCGTGGATGTATAGGGTGATGCTCTACTATTATTACCCCGATCGGCTCGCGCAGGCTTCCCGCTGGGTCCGGCAACTGGCGCATGTGCTTGTGGCGTGCGAACAATTCGAAGCCTACAGCAACCGCACACGCGGGCGGGACTATTACACGCGCACCAAAGAGGACATCCGGGACGCCTTTGCC
>JANOEZ010000403.1:0-4195 GCA_031413335.1 Nitrospirota bacterium | reverse complement strand
CCCTATACCGTAAACACGATGGACGAACATCTCGACATGCTCATGGTCTGCCACCACCTGAACCCGCGCGTGCCGGAGGATGTCGCGTTCGCCGAGTCGCGCATTCGCCGCGAGACGATCGCGGCGGAGGATATTCTGCACGACATGGGCGCGATCAGCATCATGTCGTCGGATTCCCAGGCGATGGGCCGTGTGGGCGAAGTAATCATCCGGACCTGGCAGACGGCCCATAAGATGAAGGTGCAGCGGGGCGCGCTGGCGCAGGACGGCAAGAACGGCGGTAAACACCACGATAACTTTCGGGCCAAGCGTTATGTGGCCAAGTACACGATCAATCCGGCGATCACGCACGGCATCGCGCATGAAGTCGGATCGGTTGAAGTCGGCAAGCTGGCCGACCTGGTGATCTGGCGCGCGGCCTTTTTCGGCGTGAAGCCCGAAATTGTCGTGAAGGGCGGCTTTCCTGTGTCGGCCGCGATGGGCGACCCGAACGCGTCCATCCCAACCCCGCAGCCGGTCATCACCAGGCCGATGTTCGGAAGTTTCGGCCGCGCGCCGTTCACGACGAGCCTCACGTTTGTCTCCAGCGCCGCGCTCGATCACGAAGTGCCCAAAATGCTGGGTTTGCAGAAACGCCTGTCGGCGGTGAAGCGCTGTCGCGGGATCGGCAAGCGCGATCTCAAGCTGAACGACGCGCTGCCACGCATCGAAGTGGATGCGGAAACGTATGAAGTTCGCGCCGATGGTCAGTTATTGAAGTGCGAGCCGCTGGCCGTGCTGCCGATGGCGCAGAGATATTTTCTTTTCTAGTCATCCATGAACACGTTGTCGCTCATTCAGGGTCTCCGATTTGTGGACAGCTTTTTTCCGTCCGGTGGGTTTGCCTATTCGTCCGGATTGGAAGCGGCGGTGCAGGGTGGAGCGGTTCGTAACGCGGATGATTTCTCGCAGTACGTCGAAGATGTGCTGCGGCATGGCATGGGACGGCGCGAGGCTGTGGCGGTGGCCAGAGCGTGGGATGCCGTGGCGAAAGGAATGCTCAAAATTGCGCTCGATGCTGATCGCGAACTGGACTCGATGAAAACCGGACGGGAGTCCCGACAGGCCAGCCGGCAGATGGGGCGGCAGGTGATTCGAACAGCCGCCGAACACATTGAAGGCTGTCCGCTCCTGCAGGATTTTCTTGCCGCGGTTGAAGCGGAGCGCACGCCCAGCCACCTGGCTGTGAGTCTGGGGCTGACCCTGGCCGCATCGGGATGGAGCCGGGAGGATGCCGTGGCGGCCTATCTCTATCAGGCGGCCACCGGTTTGATGTCCGCCGCGCTCAAGCTGCTGCCGATCGGTCAGCGCGAGGGGCAGCGCCTGCTGGACGGGTGGATGCCGTTGATCGCGGAATTGAGCGGACAGGCGCAGCCGGATACGACGATGATGTCCTGGTCGCCCATTCAAGACATCTATGCCATGAAGCACCGCCGTCTGGAATCCCGGCTGTTCCGGTCCTGATCGAAAGGGAAACAGTTCCATGCATCGTGGCGATGAACATGTGGGTGGAGGCAGCCGTCCGACGAAGGCGCGCCACCAGGCGTCGACGCAGGCGCGCACGCGGGGCGTTCCGGTCATCGGCATCGGCGGCCCGGTCGGTTCAGGGAAAACGGCCCTCGTCGAATCGCTCTGCCGGAAACTGCGCGACCGGTACAGTATCGCCGTCGTGACCAACGACATTTTCACGAAGGAAGACGCAGAATTTCTGACGCGGCGCGGCGTGCTGGCGCCAGATCGAATCGTCGGGGTGGAGACGGGCGGCTGCCCGCATACGGCGATTCGTGAAGATGCCTCGCACAACCTGGAGGCGCTGGACGATCTGCTGAAACGCCATCCCGGCGCGGAGCTGATGTTCGTCGAAAGCGGAGGGGACAACCTGGCCGCGACCTTCAGCCCTGAACTGGTCGACAAGGTCATTTATGTGATCGACGTGGCCGCGGGCGACAAGATTCCACGCAAGGGCGGGCCCGGCATCACGCGCTCCGACCTACTGCTCATCAATAAGATCGACCTGGCGCCGCACGTCGGGGCCGACCTGGCCATCATGGATCGAGACAGCAGGAAGATGCGCGGCGGCCTGCCGTTCATTTTTACGAACCTCCACAGTGGCGAAGGGCTGGATCGCGTGGTTGAGTGGGTGGAGCAACTTGTCGTGTGTGGCGTCAAACATGGCGCGTGACATGCCTCAGGCTGTCACAGAGACGGCCGATATCGGTCGGGTCGGTGAACTGGTATTGGACTATGTCCGGCAGGGCGATCGAACCGTCCTGACGCGGTCTCGTTGCTGCAGCCCCTGGCATTTCTCTCCTCCCATTCAACTCGACGACAGTCCCTGTACCTATACGCCGCTGGTGAATCCTTCTGGCGGATTGGTCGGAGGCGACCGGTTGTCCGTCCAATCGGCGCTCGGTCCCGATGCGCACGTGCTCTTTTCAACTCCCTCTGCCAATCGCGTCTATCGGTCGCTTGGCGAAACCGCCGTGCAGACGGTCGAATTGAACGTTGGATCAGGCGCGATTCTCGAATGGATGCCCGACGTGACGATTCCATACGCGGGCGCGCTGTTTAAGCAAAGCATTCATGTGACACTGGCGCCGGGCGCGACGGTGCTGCTCTGGGATGCGATTGCGTCTGGGCGGGTTGCGCGTGGCGAACGATGGGCCTTCACGAGTCTGGAGAACGAGATCAGGATTGTGACGGCGTCGGGACAGTCAGTGCTGGAACGCTATACCCTGGCGCCGGCCGTTCATGGAATTGGACAGGCGACAGACTGGGATTACGTCGGCTCGCTCTATCTGATCGGCGATGGGGTGGATGCCGGGCGATGGAAACAGGTTGACGCGTTGCTTGCGGAGATACTGGATGCACGGCCCGGCGCGGTGCTGGGAGGAGTATCGGAACCGGCAGCGCCCGGTCTTGCCGTCAAACTGGTCGCAAAATCGGCTCCGGATTTGAGCGAGACGCTGGATGAACTGTGGCAGGCGATTCGTTCGACGCTGTGGAATCTTCCCAAGCCGGCTCTACGCCGCTACTAGTTAGTTCTCAGGCAGGCACTTCACTCCCGAACAGAGTTGTCACCGTGGCGCGCGAGACGGCGATCGGCACAAGGTCGCCGGGCCTGGCGCGCGATCCGTCTTTTTCCCAGACAACGGTGAGACTATTGTCAGCCCGTCCTCTCCACTGGGACGATGATCTTTTTGCATCGCCTTCCACCATCGTCGGGATGGTCCGGCCGACCATCTCCTGGTTGATCCTGAACGCGATGGCGGTCTGCATGTCGACGATCCTGACGACCCGGTCCGTTTTGACTGCTTCCGGCACATCGTCGGGATATTTTCTGGCGGCGATCGTGTGCTTGCGCTCGGAGTATTTGAAGACGTACGCCGCATGGAAGCCGACATCCTGAACGAGCCGATAGGTGTCCAGGAACTCCGTTTCCGTCTCGCTGCAAAAGCCGCAGATGATGTCGGTGGTCAGGGCAATGTCGGAATTGCGCTTCCGGATGCTATCCACAAGGTTCAGGTATTCAGTTCGCGTGTAGGACCGGCCCATCAAATCCAGTATCCGGTCGTTGCCCGATTGCAGCGGCAGGTGAATGTGCTTGCAGATGTTCGGATGGCCGGCGACGGCGTCCAGCAGGGCCGGAGGGAAATCCTTGGGATGGGGCGAGGTGAACCGGACCCGTTCGATGCCCGGCACGTCCGCGACCGCCGTGATGAGGCGCGCGAAGTCCCAGTTTTCAAACCGGTACGAGTTGACGTTCTGCCCCAACAGCGTGACCTGCCTGTATCCCTGCGCCACCAACTGTTCCGTTTCCCGGAGGATGCCCTGCGGATCACGCGACCGCTCGCGCCCGCGCGTGTAGGGGACGACGCAGAAGCTGCAGAAGTTGTCGCACCCGCGCATGACGGCAAGCCAGGCATTCACGCCGTCTGTCCGCTCGGGAAGGATGTCGTCGTAGGTTTCGTATTCCGATAACTCGACGGCCAGGCCCCGCTGTTTCAGGCCCTGCTCCTGGGCTTCAATCGCCTGTAGCAATAGATCGGGCAGGCGCCGGTACGCATCCGGGCCGGCCAGCACGTCCACGAGCGGTTCTGTGTCCGTCAGCTCTTCCTTGAGATTCTGCGCCATGCAGCCCAGCACGCCGACGACG
>JANOEZ010000402.1:0-1395 GCA_031413335.1 Nitrospirota bacterium | reverse complement strand
GGCGAGGCCGGCATGGAACGCTGGAAGACGCACCACGAAATCCCGGACGTCACCGGCGGCCCCAAGCCGGTCCGCCTGCGCTATGCGCTCTACGAAAACTGCCTCACCATCGACGGCTATGAAGAAGCGGCCGCAATCAAGATCCCGACGTTGATCGTGCAGGGCGAAAAGGACGAACTGGTCCCGCTCCACCAAAGCAGCCGTCTCATGGGAGCCCTGCAAGGCAAACGACAGCTTGAAATTCTCCCCGGAGCCGACCACGGCTTTACCAAGGGCGAGGACTTCAAGAACATGGCGGCACTCCTCACCGATTGGATGGTGAAACACCTCGCATGAAAAGCCTGCGCGACGAGCAAATCGAGATTCTGAAGGCCCTCTATCCCTCGTACAAGGAGGAGGTCTACCGGCGGCGGGAGCAGATGATGAAGCTGACCGCCTTCGCCTGCTCGTTCCTGGTCCTCTTGCTCGTCACGATGCTGACGGCCTCCGCTCCATCGCACCTCGATGTCACCACGGCCCTCTTCGCCGTCACCGGCGTGGCCCTGTTCGCAGCCCTGTTTGCCTATTTGATTCTCCAACAGCGAAACCGCCACCGCATGGCCAAAGAGTCCCTCATCGAGATCGAACGACTCCTGGGTTTATACGATGAAGGCTTCTATCTGGAAGGCAAGTCTTTGTACCCCGAAAACTGGCAGACCGACTGGCTCGGCGACCGTAGCGTCACGGTATACCTGACAATTCTCGCGACGCTCACAGTGCTAGTGATCGCAGCTGTATTCGTACGGCTCTAAGGTGTGATGGACTTCGCACTCATCATTCCTCACTGACCACGAACCATACCCACTTCAGTAAATTCGTCCGGAAACAACCCAGTGCCGGTCATCAATCACGTCTATCATCAGTCGGCTGAGATTCAATTCTGCCAGTTGTGCTGCGACTTCGTCTTCCGTGAAGGCTGCCAGCAGCGAATTATAAAAATCCCGTCGGAGGATCGCTGGTTCGTTGGCCGCGTACTGATCCACGATGGCCTGCGCGGCTTCCGGCGATTCAGGACGCAGCAAGTCCATCACCAGCACGTAAGAGCCGGGCTTCACCTGCTTCTTGAGCCCATACCAGAACTGAAGCGGATTCGGAATGTGATGCAGCAGCGAATTGGACAAGGCGGCATCGGCAGGCTCGGCAAGCGAAAGGGCCTGCATCCGTTCACACTTGAGCGCAATGCGATCAGCCAGCCCCGCTGTTTTAACCGCCGCTTCCGCCAGCTTGATCATCGGCGGCGAGGCATCCACGGCTGTCACGCGGCACGCAGGCAAGGCCTTGATAAAACGAATCGGGATATCAGCCGGGCCGCAGCCCAAATCGAGCACGTGGCCTTCCGTAAAATCCGGATAGTAT
>JANOEZ010000401.1:0-3237 GCA_031413335.1 Nitrospirota bacterium | reverse complement strand
GGCCACCGTCGTCGCCCAGACAGAACTGCCCGGCAAGGTGCACTCCATCAACGTGGCCAATCTTCTTGGCATCGCACCCGATGAAGTCCGGGACTATCTGCTCAAGAAAGAGGGGGACCCGGTTCAGAAGGACGATGTCATCGCGGAGAACAAACCGTTCATCAAATTTTTAAAGACGGACGTGCGCTCACCCGTCCAGGGGACCATCGACACGGTCTCCACCGTGACCGGACAGGTGCTGCTGCGCGAACCGCCTCGCAAGCTGGAACTGCTCGCCTACATCGACGGAGCGGTCGCCGAGGTGCATCCCCGGCAAGGCGTCACCATCGAAACAGCCTGCACCCTCGTGCAAGGCATTTTCGGCGTGGGCGGGGAAACCTGGGGAGAATTACAGATGGGCGTGGCGTCTCCGGAAGAGGCGCTCACTCCGGATAAACTGCGCCCCGACATGAAGGGCAACATCGTCGTGGGCGGCTCGTTCCTCGCCGCCGACACGCTAGCCCGTGCCCGTGAAATCGGCGTGGCTGCGCTGGTCATCGGCGGCATTCACGATAAGGACCTGCGCGCCCTGCTCGGCTATGACCTGGGCGTGGCCATCACCGGCACGGAAAAGATCGGCATCACGTTGATCCTGACCGAGGGGTTTGGGACCATCCCGATGGCGGCCAAAACCTTTGCCCTCCTGTCCAAACATCAGGGGCAGAAGGCATCGATATCTGGCGCCACGCAGATCAGGGCCGGCGTGATCCGACCGGAGATCATCATTCCAGCCGATGGCGCCCGGGCAGAGCAGGGCTCGGCCGCCGCAGAGCGGGGAGGAATTCAACCTGGCGATCATGTCCGCATCATCCGCGACCCGCTGTTCGGAAAAATTGGCCGAGTGTCAGCGCTTCCACCTGATTTGAGACAGATCGAAACCGAGAGCCATGTCCGGGTACTCGAAGTTGGATTTCCCGATCAGACTCGTGCCATCATCCCTCGGGCAAACGTGGAAATCATCGAAGGGTCATGATGCGAATCGTCTGCACAACTGCCGCACTGATCGCATGGTGCCTACTCTCCCCCTGGGTCATCCAGGCCGGCGAAGTCCTGCCGCCTCAACTGGTACGCGTGTTCGACACGCCGAACGACGGGGGCGGAAGCCTGACGGTCACGTGGGCGAAAACGGATGGGGAGGATAAGAATCTGAGGTATCAAGTCCTCCTCCACGAACCAACCGCCGGTGAGCCCGAAATCATCGTGGAATTTGCCTCCGACACGCACTACGTGCGGGACGCTAAAGCGCCCTGGTGGACCAGGCCGGCGTCGAAAGACGCGCACCAGTTCACGATCAAATCTGGGAAGGGGATCGACCTCAAGGACGGCACGCCCTATGCCGTGACGGTGGCGGCCGTCGCAGGGGACCAGCGCGCGGCCGCAGCACCGGCGCAGGCGACGCCAGAGCCCAACTGGTTCAACTGGAACCAGATCAACAATCTGGCCATCGTGGTGATCTTCGGATTTGTGGTCCTGGGCTCGATCCGGGCCGCCAAACGACGGGAGATCTTTCTGCGACGCATCGCCGGCCTGGATGCGGTGGACGAAGCCATCGGCCGCGCGACCGAACTCGGTAAACCCATTCTCTATCTCACCGGCGCCGGAGACATGAGCGAGCCGTCGACCGTCGCCGCCGCGGTCATCCTCGGACGGGTCGCCAAGCGGGTGGCCGCCTACGAGACCGAGCTGATGGTTCCGCACCGCGATCCCATTGTCATGGCCGTCTGCCAGGAAATCACCAAACAATCCTACCTGGAAGCCGGCAAGCCGGATATCTTCAAGGAAGATTCCAATTTTTTCATCACGACCGATCAGTTCAGCTATACCGCCGCCGTAGACGGCATCATGTTGCGAAAGAAGCCCGCCGCGAACTTCTTCATGGGTTCCTACTTTGCCGAGTCCCTGCTCCTGACCGAAACCGGCGCGAGTACCGGCGCCATCCAGATTGCCGGCACTGATTCCGATCATCAACTGCCTTTTTTCGTCACGACCTGCGATTACACCCTCATCGGCGAAGAACTCTACGCAGCCAGCGCCTATTTGTCGCGCGAGCCGGTCCAAGTCGGTACGCTACGCGGGCAGGACATCGGCAAGGCTTGCATCCTGGTCGCGCTGGGCATCGGGACCGCGCTCGCCACCGCCTCTGTGCTCTTTCATGCGGATTTTTCGTTCGCGCTCGATCTCGTGAAGGATTGGAAATGACCTTCCTGCGGCGCCAGCTTCCGTTGCTCATTACCTTTGTCACCGGCATTCTGTTTGCCGCGCAATACTATATTCCGCACCCGTCCTCCGAACTGATGCTCACGTCGGTCTCCAAGTGGCTCCAGATCATCGGCGGGTTTGCCCTGATCCTTGGTGTGACCAGCCTCTTTCACATCCACGCCGTCAAGATCAGGCGAAAGGAGGCGGGCTGGGGGTACAGCTTCGTGCTCTATGCCGGCATGCTCGGCACGATCGTGATCGGCCTCTGGCATGGCGGGAAGGAAACGACGGACGGCGTCACGACGGCCTTTGGGTGGATTTACACATTCATGATGGTGCCGTTGCAGGGCACGATGTTCGCCATTCTGGCCTTCTTCATCGCATCGGCTGCGTACCGCTCGTTCAGGGCCAGAAGCCGGGAAGCGGCTGTCCTGCTGATTGCCGCCGTGATTGTCATGATGGGCCGCGTGCCGCTTGGCGAGCATCTCATTCCGATCAGCGGCGATATCACGCAATGGATTCTCAACGTCCTGAATGCTTCCGTGCGGCGGGCCATTTTGATCGGGATCAGTCTGGGAGCCGTGGCCCTGTCCCTGAAGATCATCTTCGGGGTTGAACGCGCCTATTTGGGCGGCGGAAAGGAGTAAAAGGGGATCGTTAATCGTTATTCGTTAAACGCAAGAGAAACTTCGCGGTTAACGATTCACGTTTAACGGTTAACGGCATTATGTCTTTCGCTGAACGCATGCTGCGCATCGACCGCCGGATCATCTTCCTGGTCATCGGCCTCTGCACCTTGATTCCCTTGCTGTATCCGGTCGGCCTCGCCATTAAAGTTTCACCCGAAGTGAAAAGCGTCTACGACTACATTGAAGCGCTTCCAGAAGGCTCGGTTTTCCTGCTCTCGCTGGACTTCGATCCGGCTTCGAAGCCCGAACTGCATCCCCAAGCGATTTCGTTGTTGCGTCATGCCTTCAGGAAGAACCTCCGCGTGATTGC
>JANOEZ010000400.1:0-1373 GCA_031413335.1 Nitrospirota bacterium | reverse complement strand
GTACCAGAGAATAACAGGGATTACGCTATTGGTCGATTAAGGCAGCTATCAGAGGAGTCTCAGGCGGCTCCAGAATTTGCCGAGAAGGTTCTCAGGGATTATGGCACGCTTCGCCTGCAATGAATCTGAAGGGGCAAGCGTTATTCTTGTGAAGAGGCAAGTAGCTGCAGAGGGTGTCATATGACACTCAGCCCTGTGGGGCATAGATCAGCCTTCTCTTTAGGGTTCGTTGTCCGTCTGCCAGCGGGAGAATAGGGACATTCTGGTTTTTGACCCGCGTTTCGGGTGCAGCCGGCAATAATTCAGAATGTCCCCGTTTCCGTGATCCGGCTTCGCGGGGCGGTGTAGCGGCTGGGCGCGTGCGTGGCGCCAGACGATGTGATGGATAAGTGTGGACTTTGCATTAGACTTGTCCAGAACAGATTACTGAGACTCCCTTGCTATGTTGCAGGGGCAGGCCGCAGCAGACTTATTAGTTAGGCTGTGCGGAGTTTGATATGAGCGGACATCAATTTTATAGGTTCGGCGCTCCAATTCTGATTGGCCTTTGCTTGCAGACAGGTTGCGTCTCCTTACCCCTACCTAATTAGGTGCAAACAGTTCGAGTTCTGTACAGCGCACAAGAGCCGATTCAATCGAAGAGGGGCGGAACAATATTGATGAAGTCCCTGGTAGATGCTCGAGAGTCAGAGGGTAGGTCTTACATTGGCGAAATTCATCCACCACCATCGTTTGTGCCGCTGGTCCCCATTTTTCTTGCACCTTTGGTAAGTGGGCGAATCATTGTTGTGGAGGATGGAACCAACATCACGACGACGATGACCAGAGGTTTGAGCGAGGCGCTGAAGGAGGCTGGATACACTCCCATTTCCCCTGATCCGAGCTCTGCTCCTTCTGAGAACGCAGCAATTGTGGCGGCTGTTCTGGAAGGAGAAATCAAAGAGTTTTGGTTGCGGCCTGCGTGGACAACCCAGCATGTCGTGCGCATAAACCTGCGGCTCATGGATTCCCGCAGCAGACGCTTGTTATGGGAAAAGGAACTGCCAGGTGAACACAGCAAGTTTGTCGGAGTGTGGAATGTCGGCGAGTTCGAAGAGGTCATTCAGAAGGCGTTGGACAAGGTGCTGCGCCAAGCAGGTAAGGAGTTTGCTTCCGAACAGTTTTATTTAAAGGTGACGGGCGGGGATTGAAGGCACAGCCTAACAACATCGGTCAAGCGAACCGCCGTTCGGATATGCCCTTCTCGATTCGTCCCTCCCGTCGCTTTCCAGTGTGTTGTCCCGTCACCTACCAATGCGGTCTCTTTGAGGGCCACGGCATTATGTGGAATCTCTCCTGTACCAGCTGGCGACTCTCTGGTGATGTGCGATGGG
>JANOEZ010000399.1:0-1395 GCA_031413335.1 Nitrospirota bacterium | reverse complement strand
TGTCCGGCGAATCGTGCGGACTGGTCTATGTGCTGAAGGAAGGCCTGTGCGCGCATTTTTCCATTGCGTCCGGCGTGCGGCCGCTCGATCAATTGGATGCGTTCGTGCGCGATGAGCTGCGGACGGAGGCCCGATACGGGTACGTGGCCATTACGCACGTGTGCCGCTGGCCCTCGCCGTCGTCCGAGCAGAGCCTGGCGCTTCTTCGGTGGGTCCTGGAGGTGCCCGATGCTGCCGAGTTGACGCGGCGCCTCAATCTCGGCATGCACCGGCTGACGCAGGAACAGTATGACGCATTGCTGAAGGCGGTGGAGGGCGTCTTGTGATCAGTGCGCGGCGGGCAGCAGGCCTCCGAATGGGACACGGGGCCGCGCTGATCCTGGCGGCGCTCGGTGTCTTGTTGAGTGGGCTGACCGGCTGGGAGGTGTCCCTGGCGCAGGGCGCCTGTGTGATGGAGCGCGAGCGCGCCGATCAGCCGGCGCGGTTCGTGCGGCATCTGGGCTCGGACTGCACCGACCAGGAGCGCGAGGCACAGGCCGTTCAAGCGGACGAGGTGTTCGCTGCATTGAAAAACGGCAAGGCGGTGGATATCGCCGGGGCGATAATTGTCGGTGATCTGCGCTTTGATGCGCTGCCTCTGGTCAACGTCGAGACCCTGGCGGATCTGCCGGCGGCCATTCGCGAGGCGCTTCGTGCCAGGCAGGTCGCAGAGGTTCGTGGGCTGGCCGGTCCGATCGTCATCACACGGTCGGTGATGCGTGGGACTATCGGGACGCGACTCACGGACGGCGTTCTCATCGTCCGGGGCCCGGTCGTCGTGACCGGGACGACGTTCGAACGCACCGCCGATTTTTCCCGCATGGTGTTTCTGGGCCAGGTGGACGGTTCTGACGCGGTGTTTCTCGCTCCGGCCCTGTTTGTCCAGTCGCGGTTTGCGCAGCCGGTTCGTTTTGACAAGACGGCCTTCGGCCCCCATGTCCGCTTTCACCGATCCGTCTTCAGCGAATCGGTCTCGTTTCTCAGAGCCGGGTTCAACGGCCTGGCGGAGTTTCTCGAAGTGACGTTCGAGAAGGAGGCCAGTTTTTCACGCGCCTATTTCAAAATGGGGACCGGGTTTTCAGGCAGCCGGTTCGGGGGCATCCTGGACTTCTCCGAAGCGGTGTTCGAGCGCGAGGCGTTTTTCACCTTCTCGGTCTTCGACCAGGATGCGTACTTCCGGCGAGCCACCTTTCGTGGCACGGCGGATTTTTCGGATGCGCAGTTCAAGGGACTCGACGATTTTTCCAAGGTTCTGTTCAGCACGCAGCCGAATTTTTCCCGCGTGACCGCCAGCGAGTCGAAGCGGTCGCCGGGGGGGCTGCAGGATCCCCGCATCATGTACGGCATCGCCGCCCT
>JANOEZ010000398.1:0-1147 GCA_031413335.1 Nitrospirota bacterium | reverse complement strand
CCGATGACCTCCCGGGTCAGATGCACAGCGTCCTCGAGCGGCAGGCTGTCGAGCGCGGGAGGCGGGAGATGACTCGACCGGGAGCCGATCGTCGCGCGGAGGGCTTCGCCGGCATGGAGGATTGGATTTTGCGCCAGCATGTAATAGGCCGCGCTGCTGATTGGAGCGCTACGAATCGCAGAGGGCCCCTGCGGATGCAGGCCCATGGCACCGACGATCAGGCCGACCACCAGCATGCCGTTGACCTGCCGGGGATAAGCCTCCTCCCACGGCGACAGCATCGGCTGGACGACCAATCTGAACATCAGCCACAGCAGGGCAATCGCCAACCCCTGCACCAGCAGAAAGGCCGCCACCCGAGGCCCCCATTTGTCTCCCTCCTGCAATTCAGCGCTGGTTTGCTGGCTTGCCTGTGATGCAGGGGTCACGGCATCTCCGGTTCCCGGTTGTGCGCTCTGCTGGGCCAGCCAATCGTCGGCGTATTCAAAAAATTCAAAATCGAGGTGTTGCTGGTGGTATCCGTAATAGCCCATGTCGATCGTCAGGACGGTCATCAGCAGCAGTCCCATCAGAAGCGCCGCGCTAAATAATCCGCGACGATGGTGCGCCTCGGATGGAATAGGGACCGCACTCCAGTGGGTTGCCAACGTCAGCAACAACCCCATCATGCCGCCGAGGATGACCGTCAGCAGAACGCCGACGCTCGCCGCAATGAGATCCGCCCGCAATCCGATCCACAGCGTCGTGGCCAACTGGCCAGTCTCCGGCTGTTCGAGTTTCCAGGCTTCCGGAAGCAGGAACCACCGCTCCGTCTGCTGAATGGTCACAAAGAAGCACCACCAGAAGGTCAGGATCGCGCGGTAGGACCAGCGCGACTGGTTCGTTGCGCCGATCATGCGTGCGCCACCGTGTCGTGACAGGCGATGACGGAGGCGGACACCTTAGACATGCTGAACCTGCATCGGCTGCGCGTCGTGCACGACCTGACGCACGCGGGCCGCCACCTGTTCCACCGTGATCCGATCCAGGCAGTCCCAGTAGGGACAGGCCTCATAGATGCACTGTTCGCACGTGGGCACATCCGGCCGCAGGACCACCCCCCTGCCCAACGGCTGCCACCGGACCGGAAGATTATTCCGGCGCGGAT
>JANOEZ010000397.1:0-1731 GCA_031413335.1 Nitrospirota bacterium | reverse complement strand
GTAGCGCGCAGCCAGATCAGCCAGTCCGACCCTCTCCAGCATCAGGCGCACTTGTGCGGCGCGTTCGCCGGAAGAAAGATGTTGAAGCCCGAAGGCGACGTTGTCCTGTACGCGCAGGTGGGGAAAGAGGGCGTATTCCTGGAACACCATGCCGATGCGCCGCTGTTCGGTCGGAATGAGATGGCCGGGAGTCGACACCATCCGGCCTTCAAGTCGGATCTCGCCGGCCGTCACGGGCTCGAAGCCGGCAATGGCACGCAGCGTCGTGGTCTTTCCGCATCCGGACGGGCCGAGCAGGCAGATGATTTCACCTTCCTGTGCGGCAAAGGAAATGTCGGTGATGGCCGGACGGTCCCCGCCATAGACGCAGGAGACGTGACGAAGTTCCAACACCGTCGGACGGTGGTCGTGCGACGGATGGCTAGACTGCCGGGCCGGCTCATTGGAAGGCATGGAGTCAGATTGGAACATCGTAGGGCTCAATATGGTTTAGGCCGCTCGCCAATCTTTCGAGAGGAGCAAGAGAATGGCCGGGATCGTCATGACGACGATCAGCAGCGCAGATGGCGCAGCCAGTTGATAGTATTCCTCGCTCGCCTCCAGCCACACGCGGACGGCCAGCGTGTCGAAGCCGACCGGTCGAAGTAAAAGAGTCGCTGGTAATTCCTTCATACTTTGCAGAAACATCAGGACCCATGCCGCAATGAAACCGCTTTGCACCAGCGGCAGTGTCACGCGCCGGAGCGTGACTGCCGTGCCGAATCCAAGGCTGCGCGAGGCTTCCTCCAGATTAGGCGTGACCTGCTGCAGGGCCGGCTCCATGGATTGCAGGCCGGCCGGCAGAAAATGCACGACGTAGGCGATGACCAGCACGGCCGCCGTTCCGTACCAGAATGGCGCCAGGTGGGACGCAATCGCCAGCAGTGCCAGGGCGCCGACCGGTCCCGGCAGGACATAACCGGCGTACGCAGCCTGCAGGCAGAGAAGATTCACTCGTGATGGCCGCCGGCTGGCCAGATAGGCGAGAGGCAGGCCGATCACCACGGCGCAGGTCGCGGCGAGCCCGGAGAGAAATACGCTGTTCCAGACGAATCCAAAAAATCTGGCATCCACGGCGCCCGACGAGATGGCCGAGACACTCCACGTGGCCAGCATGCAGGCCGGCACACCGAACGACGCGGCGAACACACCGGTCGTATAGACCGTCGCGAGTGTGGCGGCGAGCGGCCCGCACTGCCGCCGGGCTGGTGCCCGGTAACGGCCCGTCGTTTGGAAAAACCGGCTCCGCTGCCGGAACCAGCGCTCCGCGACAAGGAAAATCAGTGCGACAACGACGAGCAGCAGGCTCAGGATACTGGCGGCGGTCGGATCGTACCGGCCGGTGATTTGTTGATAGACCGCATAGGTGAGCGTCTGGTAGCGGAGCAACGACACGGCGCCGAAATCCGAAACCACGTAGAGGATGACGAGGGACAAGCCGGCCACGATCGCCGGACGCATCAGCGGGAGCGTGATACGAAAGAGCGTGCCGGCACGGGAAGCGCCGCAAGCCCGCGCGACTTCCTCATAGGAGACGTTCAAGTTGAGAAAGGCAGCCCTGGCCAGCAGGTAGACGAAGGGAAACGTAGCCAACGTCATCACCAGCGTCACGCCGGCATAACTATGGGGAGACAGGAGATGGCTGTCGGGACCGGCCAGCACCTGCCAGGCCGATTCGACCGGACCGCCGGT
>JANOEZ010000396.1:0-1422 GCA_031413335.1 Nitrospirota bacterium | reverse complement strand
AGGCCGGCCAGCAGCAGCAGGGAACGCTGCAGCGCGGCAAACACGTCGGCTGCGCGGGACCTGTCGCGGCTGATTTCCCGGATGGCGTGCGCGGCCAGTCCGAAGTCAGCCAGCGCTCCGAAGGGATAGGCAAAGGCCAGCACGTACGAATACCGCCCCAGTTCCTGGGGCCCCAGATACCGCACCAGGGCGATCGACACCGCCACGTTGATCAGTTTGACGACAGCTTGCGCAACCACCAAAGTGGTGACATTGAAGGCCAGATTTCCACGGGGTATAGAAAGCGTCATAGTGGAATAACATCTGAAGAGATCGTGCGCGGTGTTCGGTCGAATCCCGTGCTCTAGCGAAGCCCGGGAAGCCGCCTTGCCGCCCAGGGAGCAGCCGGCGCCGTGCCGCCTCCTGCCGGCCTCACCTTCTCCGTCGGATGCGGCAGCCCGGACGAGCCGGGCTCCTGACCGATCGCATGCAAACGCGTCATGAGCGCGGCGTAGAGCCAGAACGGCTCCATGATCCGCACGATAATAAATGTGTTGGAGCCGATCGCATGCGCCAGCAACCCGACCGACCCGATCAGAAATCCAAGCGAAATGCCTTTCATGAATGGATCGGGCGCCTGTCGATACCCATCCCATGCGACACGGAAGACCACCGCCAGCAGGACCAGGAAGGCGACAAATCCGATCAGACCGGTATCCACAAGCACCTTGGGGTACATGGCGTCCATGAACGGACCGCCCGTGACGCCCCCTCCAACCAGAGGATGCGCCATGAAAAACTCCCACGACTCCTTCCATGAATACAATCGCGCGGAGGTGGACGTATCGATTCTGACACCTCCGACCTTGATCTGCCCTTCGTCCGGCGCCTGCGTAAAGGTGTACAGAATGCGTTCCTGGACGGCATGGGGAGCCATGAGAGGAATCGCGACCGTTGCTGCAAGCATCACCATCGTCACAAAAAAACTCCGGCGGGCGAAATACGCCAGAAACCCCAGCCAGATGATGCCCGCGGCCAGAAACGATGCCCGGGAGAGCGTCGCCTGGAGCGCCACGATCCCGGAAAGCAACAGCACGATGTAGGGCAGCTTATTGGGCACTGCGCGGGGCAGTGCCAGAATGCCTCCGACGATCGCGAGCATAAATACTAAATACCCGCCCAGGGTATTCGGCTCTCCATATTCACCCTCAAACGGAGCGACGGCACGTTCCCCGGAGGGAATCTGAGAGATGGCATACAGGGATACGAAAAAACAGGTCACGAGACTGGCCGTCACCAGTGTCCGGATCTGCTGTGTCGTCTTCACGAGATTGACGGTCATGAAGAACAGAAAGAAATACTGGTAATACTTGAGCAGGAAGAAAAAACCTCCGAGCGGCCTGACCCTCCCGGCCAGGACGCCGATCAGCGTGGCCAGGATGC
>JANOEZ010000395.1:0-2007 GCA_031413335.1 Nitrospirota bacterium | reverse complement strand
GGCTTCTTCATCATCAGCGACGGCAGCCCACGACCCTACCGCATGAAAATTCGCGCGCCGTCGTTTGTGCACATGGGCGCCTTCGACCACATGGCGCGAGGCTATTTGATCTCGGACATCATCACGATCTTCGGCACGTATGACATCGTGATGGGCGAGTGTGACAGGTAACCGATGCTGAAGGAAAAGCATCAAAAAGAAATCGACGACATCCTGAGCCGCTATCCGGTGCGACGGTCGGCGTTGCTGCCCCTGCTTTATCTGGCGCAGCGCGAGGAGGGCTACGTGACCGAGGCGGCCATGAAGGAGATCGCGCAGATTCTCAAACTGACGCCGCCGCAAGTGTACGAAACGATCACCTTCTACACGATGCTGAACCTGAAACCGGTGGGCAAGTTCCACATTCAGGTGTGCAAATCGCTCATGTGCGCGCTGGTGGGCTCCGACATGCTCGTCGGCTGGTTCCACAGCAAGCTGGGCATCAAGCCGGGCGAGACGACGCCGGACAAGTTCTTTACGCTGAGCGTGGTGGAGTGCCTCGGCGCCTGCGGTACCGGGCCGATGATGCAGATCAACGACGACTATTACGAACGGCTGACGGAACAGAAGGTGGATCAGATCCTGGCCGATCTGAAGAAAACCGGGACATCCCCGCTCAAGACCGGCCCCTACATGTGGCCCGAGCCGGCGAAAAAAAGCTGACAAGTGACAAGCAGCAAGTTGCAAAGACCCCTTGTTAGCCTGTCAGCTTGCCCGCTTGTCAGCTAGGTAATGACGATGCCGAAATATGAACTGATCCTCCTGAAAAACATGATGCAGCCCGGCTATTCGGGCTCGCTCAAGGACTATGAAAAGACCGGTGGCTATCAGGCGCTCAAGAAGATCCTGGGCAAGGTCCAGCCGGCGGATGTCACGCAACTGGTGATGAAGTCCGGGTTGCGCGGGCGCGGCGGCGCGGGGTTCCCGACCGGCGTGAAGTGGAATTTCCTGCCCAAAGACTACAAGGGCCCAAAGTATCTCTGCTGCAACGCCGACGAGAGCGAGCCGGGCACGTTTAAAGACCGTCAGCTCATGGAGCGTGATCCGCATCAAGTATTGGAGGGCATGGCGATCGCTGCCTACGCGATCGGCGCGGAAGTGTCCTACATCTATATCCGTGGCGAGTTCGTGCTCGGCGCTCAAATTCTCGATAAGGCCGTCGCCGAGGCGCGGCAGGCCGGGTATCTGGGCAAGAACGTGCTGGGCTCCGGCGTCAACATTCAGATCCACGTCCACCGAGGCGCGGGCGCCTACATCTGCGGCGAGGAAACGGCATTACTGGAATCGCTCGAGGGTAAACGCGGTCTGCCACGAGTCAAGCCGCCCTTCCCGGCCACGAGCGGGCTCTACGGCAAGCCGACCGTCGTCAACAACGTCGAGACGCTGG
Source organism: Nitrospirota bacterium (assembly GCA_031413335.1). GTDB lineage: Bacteria > Nitrospirota > Nitrospiria > Nitrospirales > Nitrospiraceae > 2-02-FULL-62-14. The sequence goes on along the minus strand of JANOEZ010000395.1, from coordinate 581 downwards.
CCAATCTGCCGCACATCGTCAACCGAGGCCCCGAATGGTTCGCCGCGATCGGCTCGGCGCCCAAGAGCACGGGCACGCGTGTCTTCTGCGTCAGCGGCCACGTCAAGAACCCCGGCAACTACGAAGTGCCGATGGGCATCACGTTGCGCGAATTGATCTTCGAGCATGCGGGCGGCATGCGGTCGGACAAGAAGCTCAAAGCGATCATCCCCGGCGGCGCCTCCGCGCCGTTCCTGACCGACCAGCATCTGGACGTGAAACTGGACTTCGAGTCGGTGGCCCAGGCCGGCTCCATGCTCGGCTCCGGCGGCGTGACCGTGATGGAAGAAGGCACCAGCATGGTCTGGGCCGCGCTCCGGCTGATGGAGTTCTTCTTTCACGAGTCCTGCGGCAAGTGCAGTCCGTGCCGCGAAGGCAGTTCCTGGCTCACGCAGACGGTGCGCCGCATCCTGGCCAAACGCGGGCGGATGGAAGACCTTGAAACCCTCAAGCAGTTGTGCCAGAACATGCTGGTGCCTTCTTCCATCACGGTCACGCCGCCGGAGCCGAGCATGGAGCCGGCCTGGGCCACCGACTCGAAG
>JANOEZ010000394.1:0-3785 GCA_031413335.1 Nitrospirota bacterium | reverse complement strand
GTGCCCGCCGTGGCGCAGGCGCTGCCGCTCGAGCTGGTCCGCCCGTGGATCGCATTCGGCACGAAGCTGATCACGCAGAACAGCCTGGGCAAGACGGATTACGTCGGCACACTGGAGTTTTTCCGCACGAGCCCCGCGATTTTGAGCGACGTGGCCGGCCCTGCTCGCGCGGGAGGATCGATGTCGGGTCTGTCCTGGCCGACCGCTCGCCGCAACTGGCGATCGAGTTTCTGGCCGAGGCGCCTTCGCTGCTGCGACGCCTCCCGTCCGACGAATGGCGGTTGAAAGTGATTCGCTATGCTCCCTTGGTCGCCGAGCGGGATGCGGAAGCCGCCGTCAATTATATGCGCCGGTGTCCGGAAATCATCGCGCTGTTGGGCGAGACGCCCGACACACCGGCCAGATTCGAACAATGGTTCAAGGGCGGGATGGAGGTCCTGGAGTTCAGCCCTGATGGCGGGCGGGCCTACTTTGCGTTGGAAACGAAGAAGGCGCTGGCCTCGGTCGAGCAGGCAATGAGCGGCGTGCCGCTCCGCCAGGTCGCGCGGTCATTGAAATTGTTCGCGCAGGCCCTCTGCGGAACCGATGTGGCGATCCAGTCGCTGCCGGAGGCGCAGGAGCCGGGCAAGGAGCCGCCGCGCGCGACGGTCAGCGCCGACGGCCGGACGATCCTCCTGCCGTCCCTGTTGCGACGATACCCCACGCACGAAGAAAATATCCGGCTCTACACGGTGATGACGGCCCATGAAGCGGGCCATCTGGAATTTGGAACCTATGATCTGAACATCGCGACGCTGAGCGAGTTGATTGCAGATGTGCAGCGACGCTATGCGCGCGACTCGCGGGCAACCGTTCAGACTTTAGGACAGTTGTTCGCGCTCTACCCCCAGCCCGGCGTGATTCGCGATCTCTGGACCGTTCTGGAGGATGCGCGGGTGGAGTCTCTGCTCCGGCACGAGTATCCGGGCTTGAAGGCCGATCTCGCCCGGCAGGCGCAGGACGCCATTCGGACGCATACGCTGACGCAGGGCATGACGGTCCGCGAAATTGTGGTGGACGCACTCCTATTGCTTTCCACCGCCGAGCCCGGCACGTTTACAATTCCCCATTCGATTACGGGCGTTGTCGATCGCGTCTGGGCGGAGTGCCGGGCACTCTTGCAGCCGGCCGCCACGGCGGCCGATGTGGTGCGAGTGGCCGATCAGGCGTATGTCTTGCTGGACGAACTGCTGACACCCGTGACGCTCAAGCAGCAGACCGACGATCCGAAGCGGGAACTGGAAACGGACCTTGGCGTCGGTCCGACAGCGTCCGAGACACAGACGGACCAGTACAAGCCGGTCACCAACTGGGTCTATCGCGGCGCGATGAATCCGGACATCATCGGGACGAAGCAGGGGGATGCCGGCGAATCGGAACAATCGTCAGCTCCGGTGGGCACCGAGGGATCGGGGATCACGGCATCGAACGCATCGGGCGGGACCAAGGAAGGCGCGAGGCCGGCTCCGACGGCGTCCGGCGTGGGAATGGCCGACCCACATCGCGGCGCCGGCACGACGCCGGATTCGGCGGCTGATCAATTGTTGCAGGTCGGCGATGATCGGCGCGGCGCCCATGCCGCTGCGTCGTCGTCCGAGCGGGTCTTTTTGTACGACGAGTGGGACGGGCTCATTCAGGATTATCGTTCGCGCTGGTGCCGCGTGGTCGAACAGACGGCAGCGGAGGCCACGGCGGATTTCGCCGAACTCACGCTGGCCACACACGGACCGGCTGTGCGTCTGCTGCGCCGCTACTTCGAGAGTATCCGTCCGCCGGGGCTGAAGCGCGTGCACGGGCAGACCGATGGGGAGGAACTCGACCTCGACGCGCTGATCCGGCGCGCGGCCGATCACAAGGCGGGCGTGGAACCCTCCGACCGCATCTACATCCGGCGCGAAAAGCGTGAACGGAATGTGGCGGTGGCGTTTCTGGTGGATTTGAGCGGTTCGACCAGTCGGCAATTGGAAACCGGCAGCCGGCGGGTAATTGATGTCGAGAAGGAAGGGTTGGTCCTGCTGTGCGAAGCACTGGAGGCGGTCGGCGATCAATATGCCCTGTACGGTTATTCGGGCCGCGGCCGGGCGCAGGTGGATTTTGTCGTGATGAAGGAGTTTGACGAGCGCGACCGGAACCTGCCGGCCCGCCGCATTGGGGCCGTGACGCCGCTGCATCAAAATCGCGATGGCGCGGCCATCCGGCACGCCACGCACAAATTGCTGGCGCGGGACGCCCGGATCAAACTGCTGGTGCTGTTGAGCGACGGCAAACCGTTGGACGACGGTTATGCGGACGAGTATGCGCTGGAAGACACGAAGCGGGCGCTGCGCGAAGCGCGCATGGCCGGGGTGGATCCCTTCTGCATCACGGTGGACCGGAATGCCGACGAGTATTTGAAGCGCATGTACGGTGAGGTGAATTTTCTGGTCATTGACCGGATCGCGGCCTTGCCGGAGCGGCTGCCTCGCATTTATCAACGCCTCACGGCGTGAGGCAGGTTATAGGTCATGGGCTATAGGCAATGGGCAGGAATCACTTTAATTACCTATAGCCTATTACCCATTACCTGGTATCAAGTGTCTGATGGTGATTGATGGCTGAAACGTCAGCGAATCATACAGTCCCGCCGTGGCTGTACAAGTTGTTCACCGGCCACCAGTATCCCTATGTGCGGCGGCTGGCGAAATTCGCCAAGCCGCTGGTGCCGGGAGAAGACCGGAGCGAGCCGACGAAAGACGAGATCGACGTGAAGTTCAGAGAGGTCTTCCCCCGCTGCTGGGTGAAGATTTTGCAGGAAGTGAAGGAAGGAATGATTGTCACGTTCCACGAATTGGGGCAGTATGAGGCCGGCAAATATCAGGAGTTGATCGATACGCCGGAAGATTTTTTGGCGAAAACGTACGGAAAAAAGAAAATCAAAGTGAACTTCTATGACGGCGATAATTTTGTCTGTACCATCAATTTCAAGGTGGCGGGATGGAGCGGCCACGAAGGGCATTGAGACGTTACTCGTGAACCGTTCATCGCGGGAAGTCTGATTGCTTGCGATTCACGAGTGACGTTTAACGAATAACGGAAGGCAGAGCATGGCTCGTTTGAAGGTGACGGTGGTGGGGGCGGGGAATGTCGGCGGGACGGCGGCGCATCGGCTGGCCGAAAAGAACGCCTACGATGTCGTGCTGGTGGACATCACGCCCGGTCTGCCCCAGGGCAAGGCGTTGGATATGACGCAGGCCGGGCCGGTCTGCGGCTACGATTCCCGCGTGATCGGCGCCAATGGCTATGACGACACGGCCGGGTCTGCAGTGGCCATCATCACATCCGGCATTCCGCGCAAGCCGGGCATGAGCCGCGACGAATTGCTGGCGACGAATGCGAAGATCGTGACCGGCGTGGTGAAGGAACTAGTCAGGCGCTCGCCGGAGATCATCCTTATCTTGGTGACGAATCCGCTGGATGCGATGACCTACGTGGCGCACAAGGTCAGCGGTCTGCCGAAGCAGCGGGTGCTGGGCATGGCCGGCGTGCTGGACTCGGCGCGGTTCCGTGCGTTCATCGCCGAGGCGTTGAATGTGCCGGCGACGGATGTGCAGGCGATGGTGCTGGGCGGGCACGGCGATACGATGGTGCCGCTGCTCAAGCACACGACCGTCAAAGGGCGCCCGATCACGGAGCTATTGCCGAAGGACAAGCTGAACGCGCTCGTGCAGCGCACGCAGGACGGAGGCGCCGAGATCGTCAATCTATTG
>JANOEZ010000393.1:0-1468 GCA_031413335.1 Nitrospirota bacterium | reverse complement strand
CCAGATCGAGCTTGTACTCGCTCTTAGCCATCAGCTCGAACCCTTCCGCGTAGCCCTGCATCATGCTGTATTCGATTCCGTTGTGGACCATTTTGACGTAGTGCCCGGCTCCGCAGCCGCCCATGTGCGCCCAGCCGTCTTCCGGGGCGAGGGTTTTGAAAATGGGTTCCAGGCGCTTCACCGGTTCCTTTTCGCCGCCGACCATCAGGCAGTAGCCGAGCTTCAGTCCCCAGACGCCGCCGCTGGTGCCGGCATCCACATAGTCGATCCCCTTTTTCTTGAGTTCCGCCGCCCGGCGCACGTCATCGATAAAGCGCGTATTGCCGCCGTCCACGATCGTATCGCCCTTTTGCATCAGCGCGGCGACGGCGGTGATCGTCTCTTCCGTCGGCGCGCCGGAGGGCACCATGATCCAGACGGCCCGCGGCGCCTTCAGCTTCGAGACCACATCAGCGAGCGAGGAGGCGCCCACGCAACCCTGACCTTCCGCCTGTTTCACCAGGTCGGCCGTGCGGTCGTAGGCCACCACCTGGTGTTTGTCACGCTGGAGGCGCGTGACCATGTTCATTCCCATTTTGCCTAGTCCAACGAATCCGATCTCCATAAGCCGTCCTTTCACGTTCGGCCGCGCAGATGAAACTGAAACACGCGGCGCAGTGTGATATGTTTCGCGCGTGGGATTCTAGCACAACAGACTCGAAATCTTAAGAAGTCATCATTCCAGCATGGGACTTCTGCCATCTTGGTTATCGGCTGAGTTGTTCAATGAGAGAAGTCCATGGAAGAGACAATCTGCCTAAAGAGTAAAAAGACCAAAATTTGTCACTAGTTGGGGGTACTGATTGGAAATTCAGGTGGATTCTTTGACACGTTGCCACCTGAGCACTATACTGAACCAACTCTTTTTCGCATGTCCGGGTAAAGTATTGATGTTTGAACAATCGTCTATGACCTCCCAATCCCGCCATATCATTCTAGCTGGAAGCACAGCGCTGCTCCTCATGGCGGCTGTTGCCGGAGCAGATACTCCCAAAGAGCAAATTGATATCGGCATCTTTACGGCTGTGGAAGGGAAGGTGGCTGTCACCCATCCTGATGTTCAAAAGTCCATTCCCGTCAAGATTCAGGATGGGGTGCTCTTTAAGGATGTGATCGAGACGGACAAGGAATCGCGCAGCAAGGCGCTGTTGAATGACGACAGCATCCTGACCGTCGGCGAGCACAGCCGGGTCGAGATTACCGAACATATTTACGACCCCAACAAGGGCGTGCGCAGCGTGGTGCTCAACTTGATCAAGGGCAAAGTGCGGGCCCTAGTCGGTAAGACCTTTGCAGGATCCGGATCACGATTCGAAGTGCATACGCCGACCGCCGTAGCCGCCGCGCGGGGTACGTATTTCGTCGTCTGGCATACCAACGGCGTAAGCGGCATTTCGAACATCGGGACCCACGGGCATGTGGATTTTTC
>JANOEZ010000392.1:0-2906 GCA_031413335.1 Nitrospirota bacterium | reverse complement strand
TCTCCGCCGAGCAGCAGAAGCAATTTCGCGAACAGGGCGGATTCATTATCACCCTGCCGGCCTGAAGAACGTGAATCGTTATTCGTGAACCGTTACTCGTGGAATCGTGAACGTCATCATTTAACGATTAACGGACGCGCCCTTATGGCGCGTCCTGCTGCAGAGCTGGCTCCGGCTCGTGTTTCTCGAAGGCCAGATGGTAAGCGAGAAAACAAACGCCGACGCTGATGGCCGCATCGGCCACATTGAAGGCAGGCCAGTGGTAGGCGCCCACGTAGACATCCAGGAAGTCGATCACTTCGCCGAATCGCACCCGATCCAGCAGATTACCGATCGCCCCGCCGAAGACGGCCGCCACGCTGAGCTGTCCGCCCCAATCGTCGAACTTGAGACGATATAAGATTGTTCCCAGCAGGACCAGCGCAAAGATCGAGGTGAGCCCGAAGAACACCAGTCGAAAGCCGTCGCTACTGGAAGCCATGATGCCGAACGCCGCACCGGGATTGCGGATATAGGTGATGCTGAAAAAGTCCGGCACCACTGGGATGGACTCGTGCAGGCGCATGCTCTGCATGATCTGCAGCTTGGTCGCCTGGTCGAGCAGAACCGTGATCGCGCTGATGAGCGCCAGCAATACGTATCGAGTAGCCAGGTTCTTCATCGGATCGCCTCCACGCACCGGTCGCAGAGAGTCGGATGGTCTGTGAGCGTCCCCACTGCCGGCCGGTAGTTCCAGCAACGTTCGCACTTACTGCCCTCCGCCCTCCTGATCTCAATTGAAAAACCCTCTTGCGCACCACGTTCCAGCACAACCTGCGACACAATGAACAGCGCCGGGAGATCGGCTTCATAGGGCTTCAAGAAGGCCTGCATGGCGTCATCCACTTTCAACACAACCTTGGCCTCAAGTGCCGAGCCGATCACCTTGTCCCGCCGCTGGGCTTCGAGCGAAGCCTGGACGGCCGTTCGGATCTCCTGTAGTTTCTCCCACCGCTGCGCGAGATTTGCATCCGCCCACTTCCGGTCAGCCTCCGGAAACGACGCCAGATGCACGCCCGCAGCGCCCTTGCGCGCCGCCTCCGGCAGCATCTGCCAGATCTCATCCGCCGTGAAGCTCAAGACCGGCGCCATGAGCTTGGTCAACGCCACCAGGATCTCATACAGGACCGTCTGCGAGCTGCGCCGCTCATGCGAGTTCTTGTGAAACGTGTAGAGACGGTCCTTGAGAATGTCCAGATAGACCGAGCTCAGGTCCACCGAGCAAAAGTTGTTCAGCGCGTGAAAAATGGTGTGGAACTCATACTCCTCATAAGCCGTCCTGACTTTGGGGATCAATTCGCCCAGCCGCAGCAGGGCCCAGCGATCCAATTCAGGGAGCTTCTCGTAGGCCACCCGATGCGTCGCCGGATCGAAGTCGTAGAGATTGCTCAGCAGGAACCGGCAGGTATTGCGAATCTTGCGATAGGCTTCGACCATGTGGGTGAGAATCTCCGGCGAGATGCGCAGGTCTTCCCGGTAGTCCTGCGCCGCCACCCAGAGACGGAGGATTTCCGCACCGGACTGCTTGATGACATCCTGCGGCGCCACCACGTTGCCGGCTGACTTGGACATCTTCTTGCCGGCCCCATCCACCACGAAACCGTGCGTCAGAACGGCATCGTACGGCGGCTTCCCGTCCGTCGTCATGCCGGCCAGCAGCGCGCTGTGGAACCAGCCTCGATGCTGGTCCGAGCCCTCCAGATACAGGCCAGCCGGCCACCAGCCCTGCGGCTTGAGCACGGCAGCAAAACTCACACCGGATTCGAACCAGACATCCAGAATGTCCCGCTCTTTCTCAAACTCCTTGCCGCCGCATACGCAGACCGTGCCGCTCGGCATCAGATCAGCTACTGATTTCTGAAACCAGATATCGGCGCCCTGCTTCTCGACCAGTTTGGCCACATGCTCGATGACCGTCGGGTCGGCCAGAACTTTCTTGCAAGCTTTGCACGTGAAACCTGGAATCGGCACACCCCAGACCCGCTGGCGCGACAGACACCAATCCGGGCGATTAAGGATCATTCCATGGATACGATCGCGTCCCCATGATGGAATCCACTTCACCTGTTCATCGATTGATGTGAGTGTCTTCGCCCTCAAATCATTCGTCTGCATCGAGACAAACCACTGCTCGGTCGCGCGGAAGATCACCGGCTGTTTGCAGCGCCAGCAATGGGGATAGGAATGGCCAAGACTCCCGTGGCCAAGCAGCAGTCCCTTACCCTTCAACGTTTCAACGATCGCGGGGTTGGCCTTGAAGACATGCTGGCCAGAAAAATCTTTCACGCGATCTGTAAACCGCCCCGCATCGTCCAGCGGAGCCAGCACTTCCAACTGCTCCCCCTTCGGTACGGACGCATTGTGTTCAAGCGCCAGCACGTAGTCTTCCATGCCGTGTCCCGGCGCGATGTGAACACAGCCGGTGCCCTGTTCTAATGTGACAAAATCTCCGAGGAGCACGGGGGATGTCCCTTCCGACAGCGGGCGTCTGGTTCCGAGCTTGTGAAACTCTCGGCCCTTCTTGGTTCCGAGGATTGAATAATCTGACAGAGCGCAGGCCTTGACGACACTGTCCACCAATGGCTTGGCCATGACATAGGCTTCGTCTCCGACTTTGACGAAGGCATAGTCGTATTCGGGATGGAGACAGACAGCCTGGTTGGCGGGAAGCGTCCAGGGCGTCGTCGTCCAGATGACGATCGAAACAGCCTTGATGCCTGCCAGCGTGATCCCGCACTGTTCAGCAATCCGCGCCGGCGCATCAACGAACGGAAACTTCACATAGATTGACGGCGAGGTATGGTCTTCGTATTCCACTTCCGCTTCTGCCAGTGCCGTCCGGTCGTGCGTGCACCAGAGCACCGGCT
>JANOEZ010000391.1:0-2610 GCA_031413335.1 Nitrospirota bacterium | reverse complement strand
GAACGGCTCATGCAGGAGTGGGCGGAACTGGCGTTTCTGCCACGGCATTTGCAGCGACACTTCGGCCCCGGCCGGTATCAGCCGGTCTTTCTCGATCATCATCTCTGCCACGCCGCCAGCACGTTTCTCGTCTCGCCGTTCGAGCGCGCGGCGATTCTCATCGTGGACGGCGCCTCCGAAGCGCATACGACCATGCTGGCGGTCGGGGAGGGCCAGCAGATTCGCGTGTTGCAGCGCACCCCGCTGCCCCATTCGCTCGGCCAGTTCTACGCGGCCATCTCCGCATATCTCGGGTTCACGCCCGATCAGGACGAATATATCGTGATGGGACTGGCTGCGTATGGGGAACCGAAATTCGCAGATGTGCTCCGTCGGCAGGTGCTCAGTCTGCGGCCAGACGGTCAGTTTTGGTTGAACACGCGATTGCTGGATTTTCACTTAGCGCGGGTCGGTGTCTTTGTGTCCGAACTGGAGCGGTTGCTTGGCGCCCATCGCAAGTCGGACGAAGATCTTCAGCAACGGCATCGCGATGTGGCGGCCAGTGCGCAGTTGGTTCTGGAAGAAACGCTGCTGCACATCGGACAGCATGTGAAGCAGCTCACCGGCGCAGACCATCTGTGCCTTGCCGGCGGGGTGGCATACAATTGTGTCGCCAACAGCCGGCTGAAGGAGGAACTGGGATTCAAGCAGGTGTTTGTGCAGCCGGCGGCCGGCGATTCAGGCGCCGCGCTTGGCGCGGCGCTGTGGTTGGCGAACCGGCGAGGCGAGGCTACGCGACGTGAGCCCATGACGCACGCCTATTGGGGGCCTGAATTTTCCGAAGAGCAATGCCGGCGTGCGTTGGAGCGCGCGGGGCTCTCCGGTCAGTTTCTTTCCGATGCGGCCCTCTGCGAGCGGACGGCGGACGAATTGGCCAACGGCCGCCTGGTCTTGTGGTTCCAGAATCGGATGGAGTGGGGACCACGGGCGTTGGGCAACCGGAGCCTGCTGGCCGATCCGCGCCGGGAGGACATGCGTGAGCTGATCAATGCGAAAGTGAAATTTCGGGAACCGTTCAGACCCTTTGCGCCTGCGGTGCTCGAGGAGCGGGCAGCCGACTACTTCGATGTGTCGGGGCCGTCACCGTTCATGCAGTTCACGTGCAAGGTGTTGCCGTCGGCCAAGGGCCTGTTGCCGGCCGTGACTCACGTGGATGGTACCGCGCGCATTCAAACGGTCGATCGGCAGTCAAACCTGAAATTTCGAATGCTGTTGGAAGCCTTTGGACGAAAGACCGGCGTACCGGTGCTCTTGAACACATCCTTTAACGTACAGGAGCCGATCGTCTGCACCCCGGACGAGGCCATCCAGTGTTTCCTCCGCACGCAGGTCGAGTGGCTGGTTTTGGGGAGCCTGCTTGTTGAAAGGCCTCGTTAACCGTTAACCGTGAACCGTGATGCGTAATGGGTAATGAAAAAAGCGAAACGCCGTCTCAACTCGTCACGGATCACGGATCACGCATTACGAGTTCCTACCCCGCTCTCGACGCTCTTCTCCTTCTCTTCATCCTGACACTCGCACTCCAGACACCGACTGAACCGGACTTCGGCTGGCATCTGCGCACCGGGCTGGATCTGCTGCAGCACGGCTGGCAGATGCCGATGACCGATCCCTATTCGCACACGATGTCCGACTGGCCCTGGGTGGAGCATGCCTGGCTGACGGATGGCCTGTTGGCGTTGATCTATCGCGGATTGGGAGACGCTGGACTCCTGGGCGTGGTCCTGTTCTTTGCCTCGGTAACGGTTGGAGCGTTTGCCGTGGCAGCCGGACCGGCCCGCGCGGATCGGACATCCAAACTGCTCGCGGTTGCTGCAGCCCTGTGGGTCGCGCGGCCGTTTCTGGGCGCGCGGACGCAGTTGGTCACGCTGCTGGGGTTCGCGCTGGTGTTATGGATGTGGCACCGGAGCCGGGAGGGACGCCTGGAGGGACGATTGGCGTGGCTGTGGACAGTGCCGCCATTGTTCCTGCTCTGGGGAAATCTTCACGGAGGCTTTACAGCCGGCCTGTTCACACTGGCGTTGATTCTGGTTGTATCAGCCGCGGCGCGTGTCGTGGTCGTCCGATGGCCTGAGGTGGCGCAGCGGTTGGAGGAGCCGGTACCGGCCTGGCCGCAGGTCGGCTGCCTCGCCCTGGCGATTGGCGCCGCGACTGCGCTGACCTTCGTCAATCCCTACGGCTGGCGCCTGTATCAGGAGATTTTTCAGTCGCTCTCCGACCGTTTCATGCTCGAGACGCTCCATGAATGGCAGCCGCTGTCTCTCGAAACCTACGCTGGGAGACTCTATGTCGGATATCTCGTCGGCCTGGGAGCGGTCATGGGCATAAGCTATCGTCGCATCGAGCCGATCCGCTGGGTCCTGCTGGCGGTGTTTCTCGGCTTGTCGCTTCGGCACTGGCGCAACGTCCCCTTCTTTCTCATCGTGAGCCTCCCGCTCGTGGCCGAGTTGCCAGCGATGATCGCGACGCGCGCCATGGCGTGGATGGCGGCTGCGGCCCGGCATCCACCACAAAGGGGGTTGGCGGCGGCCCACGTGGTGGGGCTCGGCCGGAGCCCGCTCGGTCCGGTGC
>JANOEZ010000390.1:0-3912 GCA_031413335.1 Nitrospirota bacterium | reverse complement strand
GACGATGAAGAAAATCTCGATCATGTCAGGAGAACTCTCGCTCCCTGCCAGCGGAAAATTGGAGGCAGGCCTGAATGTCCTCACGTGTCAGATCGGGAAAGTCGGCGAGAATTTGTTCCTGGCTCATACCTGAGGCGAGATATCCCAGTATGTCATGGACTGCGATACGGAGGTTGCGGATGCAGGGTTTGCCGCCACGCCTGGCGACATCAATTGTGATGCGATCATTGTAAGGCATGGGAAGATGGTAGCGTAGTGACCAAGAAGGATCAAGGTGGTGGACATGGTTTGCCGCATCATTACTCGTCACCCATCACGCGTCACTTGTCACAGGGATCAGCGTTGCGAGTACCAGCGGAATCCTTTTGTCTCCTTGATCGTCGGCCTGGGCGCTGCGCCCGGCTTCTCCAGCAGCAGCACTTTGAAGTCCCACAGCCCGAACCAGGCCGGATCGCTCACGGCGTGATAATGGCAGCCTGACAGTTTCGGCAGCATTCCACCCAGCGCCTGGGCCAATTCCTTCTCGCTGTAGGCACGGATGGCGAATGGTTTGTTCTGTGCCTGGCAGAATCGTTGAATGGCGTAGGCGGCGCCGGTGCAGAGGACCTGTGTGTCCGGCTTCATCATCAGAAACTTTGGCAGCGCGGCGTACTGTTCAGAAAAGCCCAGCCAGCGCGCGGCCTGACGTAGATGTGTGTATTGGACTTCGTATTCGGTGTGGCCTGGCAGTTTGACCGGCTCGGGCCAGCCGGTTTCAACTCCGAATTCAATCAGGATCGCGCGGCCGCCTGGTTTGAGCACGCGCCAGAGTTCGGAGAGAAACCGGACGGGCCCCAGGTTGAAGACGAATTCGTCCGGCAGATTCGGATCGAACGGCAGGCGGACACGGCGAATCCAGTCGATCGCCTCCTGGTGGACCGCCGTGCGGCCTTTCCCGGTTTCCAATTCGACGCGTGAGAGATTCACCGGTGTCATGTCGGCGAGATTTTCGTTATCGATGACGATGTCCACGCTGGCGTCGCGCAGCGGCAGCCACTCGGCGTTTGCCTGTGTGCCGCTGCAATGCCAACTGGCTGCCCTGGCGAGTTTGAGTTGTGCTTTGACGAACGGCGGGGTGAGGTCGAGGAAATTATAATGGAGGCCGGCGCGTTCAGCCGGAGATAATTCTGTGGCGATTTCGCACGACACATAACCGAGACCGCCGCCGACTTCGACCAGGGTTTTGGGTTTCGTCGCCCACCAGCCGAGCTGCCGGAGATGTCTGGCCAGCAGCCGGCCGTAGGTCAGTCCTTGCAGGGCTTCGCTGGGTTCCCGGAACAGATGGGAGACGGTCGTTTCAATCGTGTCGAAATGGCCTTCGTGCTGCGCAATGTCACGGGTGTGAAATTGCACGAGCTGCTCGCCGCCCTCGAATCCTTGCCGCCCGGACCAGCCTTCACGGATTTGTTGGAGGAGCAGATCCCATTTAATATTGAGTCGATGCCCGCCGGTCGGGGGCTCGGTGCCGTAGTAGCAGAGCGAATAATTGGGAAGCGACCAGCGTTCCAGATGCCAGCAGCCGTTTTGTCCCTCCGGGCCACAGACCCATTTCCCGAACCGGCCGAGCAGTTCGCCGACGGTCATGTGGCCGTCCATGGCGGTCAGCAGTTCGAGGCCGGCGCGATTGAGACGGACGAGGGGAAGCGCGTCGTCCAGCGGCGTGAGCCACCATTCATCGGCACCGTGTTGATAGGTAATCATGTCCGGCATGCGCCAGGCGCGCAGCGCGAGGACCTGATCGGTCAGGGTGAGCGGTTGATGGGCAACGGCAGCCGGTTTCATGGCATGTGGTTCAAGACATCGAGGTCGGAAGGGTACACGAAGAAAATCGGTCGGGCAATCAATTAGATTTTGAGCGGGACGGCGGAATCAGTCACGGTCAAGGTTCCCTAGATTTGCGGTGGCGCGGCGGAATCGGTAATCGTTAAGGTTCCCCGCATGATGGGATGGATGCGGCAATGATAAGGATAGCGGCCGGGAGGCAGGCTTGGTACGGTGTAGCGTCCGTCGGGCGGCATCGTGCCCGAATCAAAGGCGCAGGGACCGTCGGTGATGCAGCCATCATGGGTGATCGTGTGCTCGGTGGGAGTGGGGTTGTCCCATCGGATCGGCGTGCCGGTCGTGATGGTTGCGACGGGAGGAAAGAAATAGGGCGATCCGTTTTCGATCGTGATCTCGAAATGCGGGGAAAGCGCTGCGCTCGGCAACGCTCCAATCGTCACTATGGCGCCGATGATGGCAATTCGCACGGCTGACACGGATGGTTCCTCCTGCGGCTGACTGTATGATAACACCTCTCTAACCATTTAGAGACAGGGAGGCAAGTGGGGATTCATCTTGCTCGGATTCGCTTAGTTTTTGGGGTGTTGTGTGCGGGACTGTCGGTGCTGACGGTCGTGGAGGCGCCGACGTCGCTGTTGTGGCTCGCCGCTCTCGGCGTGACGGAGTGGGGCTATTGGCTTGCGCCGTGGCCGTTGCTGACCTGGTTGCCAGGATGGAATCGTTCGCGGATGGGGCGGATCGGTGCGTGGCTGGGTCTGGCAGCTGCGCTCGTGCTGATGACGCCGCTGGTTCGCGCAGTCGTGCTTGTGCAGGCCTGGCCGGACGAACTGCCGCCGTTTATCAGAGAGGCCGTGCTACGGTCCACAGCCGGCGCGGCTTCAAGAACTGCGCCCATCATCCTCTCGGATCTGCTGTTCGGAGTGCCGGGGACGGACGTTGCCAAGCGGGAGGTCCTCTATGCCACGAAAGGTCATCAGCCGCTCGCGTTCGATCTGTACCAGATGGCAGGGCAGCCGACTGGAGTTGCACAGGCTCCGGGCGTCATCGTTGTGCACGGCGGGTCCTGGCAACATGGCGACCGCGCCGAATTGGCTGCCCTCAATCGGTATCTGGCCGCACGCGGCTACGTGGTGGCCTCGGTCGGGTACCGCTTCGCACCGCAGTGGCCGTTTCCGGCCGCACGGGACGATGTGCGCGAGGCGATTGCGTTTCTCAAAGTCCATGCGGCTGAGTATGGTTTGGATCCGCATCGATTGGTGCTGCTGGGCCGTTCGGCAGGAGGGCAGATTGCGTTGTCGCTTGCCTATGCGGCGTCGGATCCGGATATTCGTGGAGCGATTGCATTCTATGCACCGGCGGACATGAACTATGGCTACGAACATCCCAGCAATCCGTGGGTACTCGATTCCAGCGCGGTTTTGGAAGCGTATCTTGGAGGAAACCCATCCCAGGTTCCCGCCACCTACGAGGCGGCCTCGCCAATCAGGTTTGTCTCGCCCACGACTGTGCCGACGCTGCTGATCCATGGGGTGCGCGATGAGTTGGTGTTTGTCGCGCAAAGCGAACGGCTGGCGGCCCACCTGTCCCAGGCGCACCGGCCGCATTATTTTCTCCGGCTGCCCTGGGCCACGCATGGCTGCGATGCGCATTTCAGCGGGCCCTGCGGGCAGATCAGTACCTATGTGATCGAACGATTTCTCAGTGCCGTCACACAATAGCTGCATTGCGCGGCATGCATGGACTCGTGGCAGGTGTCTCGCTATACTCCGCGCGCGAGGCGGATGATGTCTCACCGGTGGTTTCTCGTCACGATTGTCCTGAGTGTATGGCCGGCGCCTGCCGTGGCCGATGCATTCGCGATTCTGGAACCGGCAGCCGACACCGTCGTCGCGTCGGGCCAGGTTGTGACGGCCCGCATGGACCTTGGAACCGAGACGGGCGTGCATCGCGTACGCTATTTCTGGTATCGGCAGGGTGAGGAGCCGGCCCTGCTCCAGCAGGCGTCGCCGGCGCTGGTTGCCACTGCCGCGTCGACGCCTCCCTATGGCGGTGCGCTCACCGTCCCGAAGGACGCGATCGGCGCGATGCGGC
>JANOEZ010000389.1:0-6673 GCA_031413335.1 Nitrospirota bacterium | reverse complement strand
CCCCGATGGCCGTGGCGATGCATGGAAGCCATGATTGATCGTGTGCTGGATAGCCGGTCCCTGACGGTGGACAGCTTCGACTGGCGATTTCTCGGCCTGATCGCCGCGATCCTGTCGTTGGGAGTGCTGTCAATCTACAGCGTGGCGCCGGTGCAGCCGGGCGTCGGCACGCCGATCTATCTGAAGCAGCTCGCCTGGATCGCCATTGGCTGCGTGGCGTTTGTGGCCATGCTCATCATGGATTATCACAAGATTTCACGGCTGTCGTACATCCTCTATGCGTTGCTGCTCGTCCTGCTGGTTGTCGTCCTAGTCGCCGGCAAGACCAGCCGGGGGGCGCAGCGATGGATTCCCATCGGGCCGTTCGTGTTCCAGCCGTCCGAGTTCGCCAAGCTGGTGCTGGTCCTGACGCTGGCGACCTATTACACCAAGAGCCCGCGTCAGGGCTGGATGCAGCGGGTGGTCCTGCCGGGACTGATCATGCTGCCGGGGCTGTTGCTGATCCTGAAACAGCCAGACTTGGGAAGCGGACTCAGCTACCTCTCCATTTATATCTCGATGCTGCTGGTGGTGGGCATGCGGTCCAAGGCGATGGGCACGCTGCTGTTGTTTGCCGTGATGCTGTTCCCGTTCGCATGGGAAATTGTCTGGGGCTCCCTGCACGATTACCAGCGCGAGCGGATCATGACGTTCGTGGACCCCGCCTACGATACGGGCGGCAAGGGCTATCATGGCCTGCAGTCGCGGATTGCGATCGGGTCGGGGGAGCTTCTGGGCAAGGGGTTGCACGGAGGCACGCAGAGCCAGTTGAAATTTCTGCCGGAAGGCCATACCGATTTCGTCTTTGCGGTGTTTGCCGAAGAATGGGGCTTTCTCGGCGTGCTGGTTCTCCTGGGGATGTTTGCGGGGTTGATCTGGCTCTCGCTGGAGATTGCGCTCAAAGCGAAGGACATGCTGGGCGCGTTGCTGGCGGCCGGACTCATCGCCATGCTGGCCTTTTGCCTGGTGATCAACATCGGCATGACGGCGGGGCTGTTCCCCATCGTGGGCATTCCGCTTCCCTTGATGAGTTATGGAGGCAGTTCCACCGTGGCCACGATGGCGGCGCTGGGATTGCTGCTGAACATTAAACGACGACGGTTAACGCTCTTTTATTAAGACGCCGACCTGATCGGCGTCAGAAGGTGAGTATGGGACAAGAAATTGCAATCAGTGTCACGCGGGAAGAAACCCGCGTGGCGGTGCTGGATAACGGCGTGATGACGGATCTGTACGTGGATCGCGCCAAACAAAAAGACTTTGTCGGCAACATCTATATCGGCAAAGTCGTCAAAGTGTTGCCGGGCATGCAGGCGGCGTTCATCGACATCGGGATGGACAAGGCGGCCTTCATGCACGTGTCGGACCTTTCGCTCGAGACGGAAGCGGGCGACACGCTGATGGACAGCGAGGACGACGACAAGGGCGGCGAGATGCCGAAGCCCCGTCGTCAGTCCGCGCAGCCCATCGAGGCCCTGTTGAAAGAAGGGCAGCAACTCATGGTGCAGATCTCCAAGGGGCCGATCGGGACGAAGGGGCCACGCGTGACCACCTATGTCTCGCTGCCCGGACGGTCCTTGGTGTTCATGCCTGGCGTCGAGCACGTGGGCGTCTCCCGGAGGATTCCGAGGGACGAGGAGCGGGCCCGTCTGAAGGAAATCGTCAAGCGGCTTCGCCGGCCCGGGCACGGCTACATCGTGCGCACGGTGAGCGAAGGGGTCAAGGAGGAGGATCTGCGCGCCGACGTCGAATTCCTGGAAGCCCTCTGGGAAGACGTGCTGAAGAAGCGGGAGCACGGAGTGTCCCCGAATCTGCTGCATGCCGACTTATCCCTGACCTTTCGGATCGTCCGGGATCTGTTTTCGAAGAAGGTCGACCGGCTGCTGATTGATGTGAAGGACGAATACGAGGCGGTGAGGGACTTCGTGCGGCGGTTTCTGCCCGATCAGGTGTCCCGGGTCCATTATTATAGTCGGGAGGAAAGCCTTTTCGACCATCTGGGGATCGAAATGGAGATTGCCCGTGCGTTGAGCCGCAAGGTCTGGCTGAAGTCCGGCGGCTCTATCGTGGTGGATCATGCCGAAGCGATGACGGTGATCGACGTGAACACCGGCCGTTTCGTCGGCAAACGCGATCAGGAGGAAACGATCCTCAAGAACAATCTCGAGGCGGTCAAGGAAGTCGCCTACCAGATCAAGCTGCGCGGGATCGGCGGCATCATCGTCATCGATTTCATCGACATGGAGCGGGAAAAGAACCGGGATCGCGTGTACCAGGCGCTGGTGGACGCCATGGCGGGCGACAAGGCGCGTACGCGGATCTCCCGCATCTCCGATTTGGGGTTGATCGAGATCTCGCGCGAGCGCGTGCGGGAGGATCTTTTGCGCACCATGTCCCAGCCCTGCCACTATTGCGAAGGGCGGGGGTATACGAAATCGCCGACGACTGTGGCCTACGAGATTTTCCGCGAACTCAGACGGCTTGGCGATATGGGGGATGCGCAGACGATTGTCATCGGCGTGCATCCCAGCGTGGCTGAATTGCTCGACGGTGAGGAATATGGCGGCGTCGAGATATTGCAGCGCGAACGGCAGGCCAAGCTCATCGTGAAAGCGGATTCCACGCTGCACCTTGAACAATATGACATCGTTACCCTGTAACGAAAAGGCAGTCGGCACCAGCGTCTCGCTCCGGCCGTGGTTTGTCCTCCGCGCGGTGCCCGGCATCGGCGATGCGCTGACGTGCCGGCTCGTGCAGTCCTTTGGCTCGCCGGATGCCGTCCTGCATGCGCCGTACGATGCCTTGGCGCAGGTGGACGGGGTCAGCCTCGCACTGGCCAAAGCGATCCGCCAGGGGCCGGGCGCCGAGGATCTGCAGGCGATCGATCGTGAACTCAAGGCGCTTGAGCGGCTGCCGATTCGAGTCCTGACGATTCTCGATCCGGACTATCCAGCCCGTTTGAAGACGATCCACGATCCGCCGCCGTTGCTCTCCGTGAGCGGGATGCTCAGCAAGGAGGATCATCACGCCGTGGCCATTGTCGGCACGCGCCATGCCACGCCGGCCGGCCGTGTGATCACCGAGCAGTTGAGCCGAGGACTGGCTGAGGCGGGCGTGACGGTCGTCAGCGGACTGGCGCGCGGGATCGATGGGGCGGCGCACCGGAGCGCGCTGGAGGCGGGCGGGCGAACGATGGCCGTGCTCGGATGCGGCATCGACCGGACCTATCCGCCGGAGCACCAGGCGCTCAGGAAGAAGATTGACGAGCAGGGGGCCGTGCTTTCCGAACTGCCGCTCGGCGCCTATCCGCACGCGTACCATTTTCCAAAGCGCAATCGCATCATCAGCGGCCTCTCGCTTGGGGTGGTCGTGGTGGAGGCGGCGCCGAAAAGCGGCTCGTTGATTACGGCACGCCTGGCGGCCGAGCAGGGTCGCGAGGTCTTTGCGGTGCCCGGCTCCATTCAATCCGAGCAGAGCCGTGGAACGAACGGTCTGATCAAGCAGGGGGCCAAACTCGTGGAAACGGTCGAGGACATCCTCGACGAACTGGCGTCTCAGTGCGAACCGTCCTTCCAGGCGCAGATGCAGGTTCGTCGGGCCGCCTTGGCACATCCGGTACAATCAGGGAGGCTGCTGTTGGAGCAGGATGAAGCCACGCTCTACGCGGCATTGTCGGCGGAGCCGGTCCACATCGATGAGTTGATCGCAAAAACAGGCCTGCCGGCGGCGTCGGTGTCCGGCTTGCTGCTGTCGTTGGAACTCAAAGGCGCCATTCGTCAACTCCCCGGCCCGTCATGCATTCGTGTCTGAAACGCGCAGAAGCTTGAAAATGCGCCGATTGCGGTATATATGTCAGACCTCGTCAGTCGGGCAGTGAAAAATTATTCGCGCATGAGTCTCAATGGCTAAATCGCTCATCATCGTCGAGTCGCCGGCCAAGGCGAGGACCATCACGAAATATCTCGGGCGGGGCTACACGGTGATGGCGTCGGTCGGCCACGTGAAGGATCTGCCAACCAACAAGCTTGGGGTGGATCTCGACGACGACTTCAAGCCGCACTATGTGACGATCAAGGGCAAATCGAAAATCCTCGCCGACATCAAGAAGAAAGCCGGAGAAGTCGACAAGGTGTATCTCGCGCCCGACCCGGATCGTGAAGGGGAGGCGATCGCCTGGCACATTGCGGAGGAATTGAAAGACAAGCCAAAAGGCAAATCCAAGGGAAAGGGCAAGGCGCCCGAACAAAGAGTCTTCCGCGTGCTGTTCAACGAGATCACCGAGTCCGCCATCAAGCGCGCGCTGCAGTCTCCCGGCCAGATCGACATGAAGCGGGTGCAGGCGCAGCAGGCGCGGCGCATCCTTGACCGCATCGTCGGCTATCAAGGCAGCCAGTTATTGTGGAAGAAGGTCCGCCGCGGGTTGAGCATGGGCCGGGTGCAGTCCGTCGCCGTCAAGTTGATCTGCGATCGCGAAAAGGAGCGGGAGGCGTTTCGGGCGGAGGAGTACTGGTCCATTACCGCCACGCTGGCCGGCCAGCATCCACCCCCCTTCGAGGCCAAGCTGCAGAGCGTCAACGGCAAAGAAGCGGTGGTTTCCTCCCAACAGGTGGCGGAGGGCATCGTTGCCGATGTCCGCAACAGGCCTTTCGTTGTTCAATCCGTTGAACGGAAGGAAAAACGACGCAATCCGGTTGCGCCGTTCATTACCAGCCGCCTGCAGCAGGATGCCTCCAGGAAGCTGCGGTTCTCGGCCAAGAAAACCATGACCCTGGCGCAACAGCTCTATGAAGGCATGGAAATCGGGAAGGAAGGCGCGACCGGACTCATTACCTATATGCGGACGGACTCCACCCGTATATCGAACGAGGCGGCGGACGAAGCGCGCCAGTTGATCCGCGACCGGTTCGGGGCGGAGTACCTGCCGGCGACGCCGAACGTCTACAAGACCCAGAAGGCGGCGCAGGAGGCGCACGAGGCGATCCGGCCCACGTCCGTCAGCCGCGATCCTGAATCCGTGAAACAGTATATGGAGCGGGATCACTACCATCTCTATAAATTGATCTGGAATCGGTTCGTGGCCTCACAGATGGCTCCGGCCGTCCTGGAAGTCACCCGCGTGGATTCCGCTCCGCAGGGCACCCGTCAGCCGTATATCTTCCGTACCAACGGCACCGTCGTGAAATTCCAGGGGCATCTGGCGGTGTATATGGAAGGGAAGGACAGCGAGGGCGAGGAACCGGCTCGCAAGGCTGAGCAGGAATCAGACGACGAATCCTCGCGGCAATTGCCGGTGCTGGACGAAGGAGAATCCCTGCGGCTGGTGGGACAGGAAGGCCAGGTTGAGGCCGGCCTCTCGCCCAAGCAGCATTTTACCCAGCCGCCCCCGCGGTACAATGAGGCCTTGCTGATCAAGGAGCTGGAAGAAAATGGCATCGGCCGGCCGTCCACGTATGCCGCGATCATTTCGACGATTCAGGATCGCAAGTATGCGGAGAAGATTGAGGGCCGCTTTATCCCGACGGAAACCGGACGGACCGTAAACGATTTTCTGGTCAAGGGCTTTCCCGGCATTCTCAACACAGACTTCACCTCCTTGATGGAAAAAGAACTCGACGAGGTGGAGGAGGGCAGCAAGGGCTGGGTGGCGGCGGTGCGCGACTTCTACGGCCCGTTCATCAAGGATATGGAAAAGGCGAAGGACATTGCCGGACCCAAGGATATTGTCGAGCCTCCAACGAACCTGCCCTGTGAGAAGTGCGGACGCATGTTGGAGATCAAATGGGGCCGGAACGGAAAATTCCTGGCCTGCCCTGGCTACAAGGAGGATCCGCCCTGCAAGAACACGCAGAATTTCGAGCGGCTGCCGGATGGGACGATCAAGATCGTGGCCAAGCAGGATATGACGACCGACGAGAAGTGCGAGAAATGCGGCTCGCCGATGGTGATTAAAGTGGGCCGGTTCGGAAAGTTCATCGCCTGCTCAGCCTATCCGGAGTGCAAGACGACCAAGGCGATCCCGCTCGGCGTCAAATGTCCCCAGGACGGCGGTAATCTGGTCCAGAAGCGGAGCCGCAAGGGCCGCACCTTCTACGCCTGCGGCAACTACCCCAAATGCGAGTTCGCGCTCTGGGACCGTCCGGTCAATAAAGCCTGCCCCAACTGCCAGGCGCCGTTTCTGGTCGAGAAACTCAGCAAACAGGCCGGTAATAGCGTTCAGTGCCGCAATCAGGACTGCGGCTACAAAGAGGCCAGTTAGTAGCCCTTCGTTCCATCTCCGTTCGTTCTCTCAACCCTCTGCGCTAGAACGTCCATTTCGCTCCGCCTTGGATCAGCATCGGCAGGCCCGGATAGATACCGCGCGTCCGGTCTACCATGTAGGTTTGGTCGAGCAGGTTCTTGCCGGTCACGAAGAACGTGGTGTCGATGGATTTAACGTACTGATTGGCTGAGGCGTTCATGATGCACCAGCCCCGGATGATGCCGCGCTGCCCGTTCGGCGTCGGGTTGTGGGTGTTCCGGTCGTCGCCGAACATGTCGCCGATGCACTGGCTCTCCATCCGTATGTCAAAGCCGATGTTCCGGTTGGCGTAGCCCAGCCCGGCCGTCAGCAGATTCTTGGGCGCATAGGGGAGGC
>JANOEZ010000388.1:0-1260 GCA_031413335.1 Nitrospirota bacterium | reverse complement strand
GGACGTCGTCGGACCTGTCTGCGAGTCCGGGGACTTCCTGGCCAAGGACCGGGCGATGCCGGAGGTCAAGACCGGCGACCTGCTGGCGGTCATGAGCGCCGGCGCCTACGGGTTCGTGATGGCCTCCAATTATAATTCGCGTCCGCGTGTGCCGGAAATCCTGGTCAGGGGCCGGGACATCCACGTCATCCGCGAGCGCGAGACGCTGGCCGACCTGGTCAGGGGCGAGACGATCCCGGCCTTCCTGAAAGCGAAGGCGGGCGCCCCATCCACAAAAATAGCAAACAAGAAGAGGAAGAAGTAATGGGCCGCAGCGCAGAAAAACAGAAACCGATCCCCTTCATGAAATTGTCCGGGAGCGGGAACGATTTCATCCTGGTGGACAACCGTCGGGGCCTCGTGGACGGGAAACGGGCGAGCGCGCTCGCGGCGAAGATCTGCGCGCACCGGATGTCCGTCGGCGGCGACGGGCTCATCCTGATCGAACGGTCCCGCAAGGCCGACTTCCGCTGGCGGCTGTTCAACGCGGACGGCAGCGAGGCGGAATTCAGCGGCAACGGCGCGCGCTGCGCGGCTCGTTTTGCCTATCTGAAGAAAATCGCCCCGAAACACATGACGTTCGAGACGCTGGCGGGCATGATCGAAGCGGACATGGTGGCTGCGACGCGCGGCGGAAAGCCGGAAACCGTGAAGGTGCGCTTTCCCGATCCGAAGGGACTGCGGTTGAATCTGAACGTGGCGGTGAACGGCGCAACGCGGCAGGCGCATTTTCTCGACACCGGCGTGCCGCACTGCGTCTATCTCGTGGATGATCCGGACACGATGGACATCGTCGGCATCGGACGGCCCACGCGCCACCACGACCTGTTCAAACCGGCCGGCACGAACGTGAACTTCATCAAGGTGCTCGACGCGCACCGGATCCGGATCCGGACCTACGAGCGGGGAGTCGAGGACGAAACGCTGGCCTGCGGCACCGGCTCCATCGCGTCGGCCCTGCTGGCCAGCCTCGTCGCCAAGGTCGAGTCGCCGGTGACGCTGGTCCCCCAGAGCGGCCTGGAGCTGACCGTGTATTTCGACGCGCGCGGCGAGGCGTTCACGAACGTCTACTTGCAGGGCGATGCCCGCGCCGTGTATGAAGGACGCATCCTGCCGGATGCGTGGAAGTCGTAGGACTGAGCAACGAGGACTGAGGGCCGAGGCTCAGTCCTGAGTCCTCAGCACTGGAGAGGTTCACCATGTTTCACGGTTCACTGATTG
>JANOEZ010000387.1:0-1364 GCA_031413335.1 Nitrospirota bacterium | reverse complement strand
CCGGCGTCGAGACGACGACCGGCCCGCTGGGGCAGGGCTATGCGACCAGCGTGGGCATGGCCATCGCGGGTAAGTGGTTGGCCGACCATTACAACCGGCCCGGATTCGACATGTTCGGCTTCAGGGTCTATTCGGTGGGCGGCGATGGCTGCATGATGGAAGGGGCGGCAAGCGAAGCGGCCTCGCTGGCGGGACATCTCCAACTCAACAATCTCTGCTGGATTTACGACAATAATAAAATCACGATCGAGGGCAATACGAGCTGGGCGTTCAGCGAAGACGTCGCCACGCGGTTTCTGGCCTATGGCTGGAACGTCGTGCGTGTGGGCGACGCGAACGATCTCGACATGCTGTCTCGCGCGTTCCAGACATTCCAAAAGACTGCCGACCGCCCGACGTTACTCATCGTGGACAGCCACATCGCCTGGGGCGCGCCGAGCAAACAGGATACGCATGCGGCGCATGGCGAGCCGTTGGGCGAGGAAGAAATCAAAGGCACGAAGCGCAACTATGGCTGGCCGGAGAATGAAAAGTTTCTGGTGCCGGGTGAAGTTACCGAGCATTTCAAGCAGGGGATCGGCAAGCGCGGCAAGGAACTGCGCGATGCCTGGATGGCGCTCTACGAGCAGTACAAGGCCAAATATCCGAAAGAAGCGGACGAGCTGATGAAAATCCAGCGGCGTGAATTGCCGCAAGGCTGGGATAAAGAGCTGCAACCGCTTCCCGCCGATCCAAAGGGCGCTGCCGGACGCGATACGTCGGGCAAGGCGCTGAACGCGATTGCCAAGCAAGTGCCCTGGCTGCTCGGTGGGGCAGCCGATCTGGCGCCGTCCACCAAGACGCGGTTGACGTTTGACGGAGCCGGCGATTTCCTCCCGCCGACCAACCACGGCGATCCGCACGCCAAGACGGTGATGAGCTACGGCGGACGCAACATGCACTTTGGCGTGCGCGAGCTGGCCATGGGCGCCGTGCTCAACGGCATGTCGCTGACGAAGGTGCGTCCCTATGGGTCTGGGTTCTTCGTCTTCAGCGATTTTTCCCGGCCGGCCGTGCGACTGGCCGCGATCATGGAAATTCCGGTCATCTATATTTTTACCCACGATTCGATCGGAGTCGGTGAAGACGGGCCGACGCATCAGCCGATTGAGCACCTGGCTGCCCTGCGTGCCATTCCAGGCCTGATCACGCTACGGCCCGGCGATGCGAATGAGATCATCGAGGCCTGGAAAGTTGTCATGCACTTGAAGCATGAGCCGGCGGCGATGATCTTGAGCCGGCAGGCGATGCCGACGCTGGATCGCAGCAAGTACGCGCCGGCCTCCGGAGGCGGCGACTTCCGTTTCGCCGAGCGCCGAATGTCC
>JANOEZ010000386.1:0-14643 GCA_031413335.1 Nitrospirota bacterium | reverse complement strand
TCAAATAATGGAAAAGCGCCAAAAATAATTCCGATGCCGAACCCTTTAACTCCGGTATCCCTGCAAGAACAAACCATGCCTACGCTTATCGCCCTCACGTTCCGGATCCGCTTCCGGTTCAGCCTGTTCGTTCTGGCTTTTGCCTTTGCTTTTACCGGGCTTGCCCATGCCGGCCTCCCGCAATCTTCCAGTGTGCCCGGCGGCGTTGCAATCATTCCGCTCGGCAGCGTTTCAGCCGGTGCCGATACGCCGCAAACCTGGTTTGGCGACCAGCCTCATCCAAAGTGCAGGAGAACTTCAAGCCGCAATAGCGTCCGCCCCATCCATCTCCTCTTCGCTTGTTCGATCTCACGAATCTTCCCCAGTGATCCGTTCGGCAATTGGGACCATTTCGAGCGCCGGTTTCGTTGACAAAGCGGAAAACCAAGTGCTAGAGTGCCGCTGAATTCTCAGTGTGTTACGCAAGAGGTCGAGGGCACCCATGATCGCGCAAATGAAAGTCAGGGGCCTGATGTTCGACCCCTACAACAACACCTTTATTGTGATCTTGCGAGACGAAGAAAACAGCGACATGCTCCCGATCTGGGTGGGCAAACCGGAAGCCAGTTCGATCAGTTTTGCGCTGGAGGATGTCACGACGCCCCGCCCGATGACGCACGATTTAATGAAAGCCGTCCTGGACGTGGTGGACGCTAAGGTGATCAGCGTGGTGATTTCCGACTTGAAGGACAACACCTATTACGCCAAGGTCCATCTGTCGTACGAGGACTCGGAGTATGCCATCGACGCGCGCCCCAGCGACGCCATCGCGCTGGCGCTCCGCGCGAAGGCCCCGATCTTCGCCAACGAAGAGGTGATCCGCAAGCAGGCTTCGGACGAGCTGGATCAGTGGCTGGAGAATCTCAAACCGGAAGATTTTGGAAAATACGAAACGTGATGTGAGCGGCACCGCTCCCCGTGACCTCTTCGATTGCCATCGAAGTTCCATCATCCGGAACATAGTGACGTAAAATTGAGGCGGACGCCTCACGAGTGATCGGTCGGCCGGTTGGACGGGACGCATCATGGAACAGAATGGCCTGCAAGAGTTGACGAAGCTGACGGTGCACGGGGTGGTGGCCGACCCCAATACGGAAACGCAGATCGTCATCCTGCGCGACGAACGCACGGCGCAGGTCCTGCCGATCTGGGTGGGCGCCGCGGAAGGCAACGCGATCAAGCTGGCGATGGACGATGCGCCCACGCCGCGGCCGATGAGCCACGATCTGCTCCGCAGCATGATGGAGCATTTGACCCTGGCCGTGTCGAAGGTGGTGGTGACGGACGTGAAAAACAACACGTACTTTGCGTCGGTGTATCTGACGTCGCAAGGCACGGAGCGCACGGTGGACGCGCGGCCCAGCGACGCCATCGCGCTGGCGCTGCGAACCAATAGCCCGATTTTCGTCACGGCGAACGTCCTGCAGCAACGGGGCGGCAATTCGCTGGAGACCTGGCTGGAGAAACTGGGCACGAAGAACACCAGCGCCGGCGGATGACCGGCGGCAGACGCAACCGAACACACTCGGCAGAGGAAAGGCAGGAACAGGAATCATGGGAAGCTATCAGGCAAAGCCGGCGGAGATGGAAGCGACGCGCAAGTGGTACCTGGTGGATGCAAACGGCAAGACGTTGGGACGGCTGGCGGCCCGCGTCGCGTCCGTGCTGCGCGGCAAACACAAGCCGATCTTCACCCCGAACGTGGACACCGGCGATCATGTCGTGATCATCAACGCGGGCAAGATTCATCTGACCGGAGGGAAGCTCAAGACCAAGACCTACACGCTGCACACGGGCTATCCGGGAGGACTCAAATCCGCCACCGCCGAGCACGTGCACAAGAAGGACCCCACGGCGCTGGTCGAAACCGCGATCAAGGGCATGCTGCCGAAGAATCCGCTGGGGAAGCAGATGGCGAGGAAGCTGAAAATCTACGCCGGGGCCGAGCATCCGCATACGGCGCAGCACCCGGAATCGCTTGCCTTATAACGACAGTCATATTATAGAGACAGCATAGAAGGAGACGACAGAGATTATGGGAGCAGCAACGCAATACGCGACAGGCAAGCGCAAAAACGCCATCGCCCGGGCATGGGTCACGCCGGGAGCCGGCCAGATGGTCGTGAACACCCGTCCCCTGGAACAGTATTTCCCCCGGCCGACGCTCAGGACCATCGTGCAGTACCCGCTTGAAATCGCCGGGCTGCTCGGAAAGTACGACGTGCGCGCTACCGTGCATGGCGGCGGCACGACCGGACAGGCCGGCGCGTTGCGGCATGCCATCGCCAAAGCGCTGGTCACCATGACGCCGTCCACCCGCGAAGCCTTGAAGAAGGAAGGCTTGCTGACACGCGACTCGCGCGTCAAAGAACGGAAGAAATACGGACAGAAGGGCGCCCGCAAGCGCTTCCAGTACTCGAAGCGGTAATCACCTGAAGCAGAGTTCGAGAAAAAGGGAAGGCTTCAGGCCTTCCCTTTTTTGTATGGTCACATTATAAAGAGCGGCACACGGGTCGTTATGAGTTCAGAAACCATCAGAGTCGCCGTCGTCGGAGCCAGTGGCTACACCGGCGGAGAATTGCTGCGCCTGCTCGCCGGACACCCGAAGATGACCATTACAGCCGTCACGTCCGAGCAGTCGGCCGGCAAACCCGTCGCCTCGATGTTTCCGTCATTGGCGTCGGTCGTCTCGTTGAACTTCGAAGCCCTGGCGCCGGAATCCATCGCCAAACGGGTGGATGCGGTGTTCCTCGCCCTCCCCCACACCAAGTCCCTACAGCCGGTCGCGGCCTGCATGGCTGCCGGCAAACACGTGGTGGACCTCAGCGCCGATTACCGGCTCAAAGACCCGGCTGTCTATGAAACCTGGTACAAGACGCCACACGACCAGCAGGGTCTCTTAAAGCAGGCCGTCTACGGCCTGCCGGAATTCCATCGCGAGGCAATCAAGAAGGCCAAACTCGTGGCCTCGCCTGGCTGTTATCCGACTGCGGCCATTGTGCAGTTGGCGCCGCTCGTCGCGAAGGGTTTGATTCATCACGACACCATCGTCATTGACGCCAAGTCAGGCATCTCAGGCGCGGGCAGAAGCCCGGCCCTGCCCTATCACTTTCCCGAGGCGCATGAATCGATCGAGGCCTACAAGATCGGCCAGCACCGGCACATTCCTGAGATCGAGCAGGAACTAAGCCTGCTGGCTTCGAAACACGGCAAGGCAAAAGGCGCGGCCAGGAACCTGACCATCGCCTTCACCCCGCATTTGGTTCCAATGAACCGGGGCATCCTGAGCACGGCCTACTGCCGGCTGGTGGAACCGATGCCGCTCGATCAACTGCGCGCGCTCTACAAAGACTTCTATAAAGGAGAGCGGTTCATCCGCATCCACGATGGCGACGTCTCGGCCAATCCACGCCATGTGCGGGGATCGAACTTCTGCGACGTCTCAGTCTTTGCCGACACGAGAGCCGGCTGGGTCGTGACGGTTGCGGCGCTGGATAACCTTATTAAGGGCGCTGCCGGCCAGGCCATCCAGGCCATGAATCTGATGCTGGGCTTTCCAGAGGACATGGGCATCTCCGGACCCGGAGTCTATCCATGATATTTCTGGCCGTGAGATTTCTGGCCATGACCGTGCTGCATCCGTTCGCGCTGCTTCCAACTCAACCCGCATGACACGCCCTTTCGTGACAACGGTTCGCGGTGGTGTGACCGCGCCGCGAGGGTTCGCGGCCGCCGGCATCCATTGCGGCATCAAAAAGCAGCGCCTGCCCGATCTGGCCCTGCTGGTGTCCGAGCGAAACGGTCCCGTTGCCGGCGTCTTCACGACCAACCGGGTCACCGCCGCACCCGTCCAGCTCGATCGGCTCTATCTGAAAAAGAAGACTGCTCGGGCCGTCATCGTCAACAGCGGCAATGCCAACGCCGTGACGGGACAGCAGGGCTACGCAGACGCGGTCGAGATGGCCATGCTCGTCGCAAAACGGCTGAAGATCGCTCCGCACACTGTGTTCGTCGGCTCGACCGGCGTGATCGGCCAGCCATTGCCCATGCCCAGGATCAGGCAGGGTCTGCCGATGCTCATGAAACAGTTGCGGCGCACGGGCGGCCACGACGCGGCTCGAGCGATCCTGACCACGGATCTTAAAACCAAGGAGATCGCCTACAGCGCCCGCATCGGCGGCAAAACAATTACCGTGGGCGGCATGGCCAAAGGATCAGGCATGATTCATCCCGACATGGCCACGATGCTGGCCTATGTCACGACCGATGCGGCCATCGAACAGCCGGCGCTCCAGCAGGCGTTGACCTCAGCGGTTGCGAAGTCGTTCAACTGCATCTCGGTGGATGGCGACTCGAGCACCAACGACACGGTCCTCTGCCTGGCCAACAGCCTCGCAGGCAATCCGGTCCTGCGCAAAGGATCGGCTACGCTTGCGACCTTCCAGCACGTGCTGGATCGCGTCTGTCTTGACCTGGCCATGAAAGTCATCCAGGATGGAGAAGGCGTGACCAAGGTTGTGAAGCTGGCCGTGACCGGCACGAAGACCTACGCCGACGCCAAACAAATCGCCAAGACCGTCGGCACCTCCCTGCTCGTCAAGACCGCCCTGTTCGGCGAGGATGCGAACTGGGGACGGATCGTCGCCGCCCTCGGCCGGACCGGCGTGGCGATTGATCCGGGACGGATCGGGCTGGCCTTTGACGGCGTGCCCATGATGAAAGCCGGCAGGCAACTCGGAGCCTCAGCTCAGCGGAAGATCGACCGGATCGTCAAAAACAAGGAGTTCACGATCACGATCGGTGTTGGAAGCGGCGCAGCATCCGCCACGCTCTGGACCACCGACTTGTCCTACGAGTACGTTAAAATCAACGCGTCCTATCGCACGTAGGCATATCGAGACCACTCTGAGCCTGGTTCCGCCAGCCATCCGTCGCTTGCAACGAACCGGACCCCTGTGCTAAGTTTTCAAGGCTTTAGAGATACGGGCCTGTTCCTGCCGAGCGACCCACCGGTCCGCGCGACACCAGGCTGAATATCCAAAATCACAGTGGCGTGTAGGCACGCCTCTCCGCTTGGGAATAAGGGGAGCAAGACCTCTCGTCCGCTCACGCGGGCGCTCCGCAGGCGAAGAAAGGGGAAGCGAATGGGCGCAGCAACCATCAAGGAACTCCTGGAAGCCGGGGTACACTTCGGCCACCAGACGAACCGTTGGAACCCGAAGATGAAACGCTACATCTTCGGCGAGCGCAACGGCATCTACATCATCGACCTGCAGCAAACCGTCCAACGCTTCGAAGCAGCCTATGACTTCGCCCGCGACACCGTCGCCGGCGGCGAAACCGTGCTGTTCGTCGGCACCAAGCGCCAGGCGGTGGAGATCATCGAAGAAGAAGCCAAGCGGGCCGCCATGCCGATGGTCACGCAGCGCTGGCTCGGCGGCATGCTCACGAACTTCGGCACGATCCGCAAGAGCGTCGACAAGCTCAAGAAGTTCGAAGGCATCCTCGCCGAAGGCAGCCAGAGCGGGTATACCAAAAAAGAATTGCTCCAGATGGAAAAAGAGCGCATCAAGCTGGAAAAGAACCTGAGCGGCATCAAGAACATGGGGGCGCTGCCGGGTTGCGTCTTCGTGCTGGACACGCGCATGGAACACATTGCCGTCATGGAAGCCAACCGCCTGAGCATTCCCGTCATCGCCATCGTGGACACCAACTGCGATCCCGACGGAATCGGCTACCCGATTCCTGGCAACGACGATGCGATCCGGTCGATCAAGCTGATCGCCTCCCGCATTGCCGACGCCTGCATCGAGGGCATGCACCTCCGCACGCAACGGGATGACGCAGCTCCGGTCATGGCGCCGATGGAAATGGTGGAAGTCCGGACCAGCCGGTCGGCCTCCTACGGTGTCGCGCACGTTCCTGCTTCCTAGTCGCCCCCGATTACGATCGCACGAGTACCGCCTGCCTCGTCGTCACGAGGCAGGCTGAAGAAAGGACACGCATCCGCATGACGAGCAACAGCACCCTGGTGAAGGCACTCCGAGAGAAAACCGGCGCCGGCATCCTGGACTGCCAGAAGGCCCTGACCGAAACCGGCAACGACATCGACAAGGCCATCGAGCACCTCCGGCAAAAGGGCCTGGCTGCCGCGCAGAAGAAAGCGGGCCGCGAAACCAACGAAGGCCTCGTGGAGTCCTACATCCATCCCGGCAACCGCATCGGCGTGCTCGTCGAGGTCAACTGCGAAACGGACTTCGTCGCGCGCAACGACGAATTCAAATCCCTGGTGAAGGACCTCTGCCTGCAGATCGCCGCCTCCAGCCCCACTTTCGTCAAGCGCGAGGACATTCCCGCGTCGCTGATCGAGAAGGAAAAAGCGATCTATCTGGCGCAAGCCAAGGAAATGGGCAAGCCTGAGCCGGCCTGGGCCAAGATCGTCGAGGGCAAGATCGAGAAGTTCTGTCAGGAGAGTTGCCTGCTCGAACAGGCCTTCATCAAGGATCCCTCGGTGTTCATCAAGGATATGGTCGCACAAAAAGTCGCCAAAATCGGCGAGAACATCAGCGTCCGGCGGTTCACACGGTATCAGTTAGGCCAGGAATGAGCGCACCCAAATACCGGCGTGTTCTCCTCAAGATCAGCGGAGAACTGTTGGCCGGCCAGCAGGGGTACGGCATCGAGCCCGCGGTGCTGGACGCCATCGCAGCCGAGATCGCGTCCGTCGTCGCGATGGACGTCGAAGTCGCGGTCGTCATCGGCGGCGGTAACATCTTCCGCGGTCTTGCCGCCAGCGCCAAGGGCATGGAGCGCGCCTCGGCCGACTACATGGGCATGCTCGCCACCATCCTGAACGCCCTCGCCCTCCAGAACGCCCTCGAAAAGAAAAACGTCATCACGCGCGTGCAGTCAGCCATCGAGATGCGCCAGCTCGCCGAAGGCTATATCCGCCGGCGCGCCATCCGCCACCTCGAAAAAAAGCGGGTCGTCATCTTCGCAGGCGGCACCGGCAATCCCTACTTCTCGACCGACACCGCCGCCGCCCTGCGGGCCATGGAGATCGGCGCGGAAGTCATCATGAAGGGCACGAAGGTCAACGGGATCTACGAGGCGGACCCCGTGACGAATCCCACGGCCAAAATGTTCAACGAGATGCCGTTTCTTTCCATTATCAATCAAAAACTCAAGGTCATGGATTCGACGGCCATCACCCTCTGCATGGACAACAACCTCCCCTTGATCGTGTTCAACCTGAAGGAGGGCGGAAACTTCAAGCGCCTGGCCCAGGGCGACAAGATCGGCACCCTGGTCACCGCTGCCAGCCGCTGAACACCGCACACAACGCAATGGACGCCGCTTTTCACAAAAAAATCGCCGAACGGATGGAAGCCACACTGGAGCATTTGAAGCGGGATCTGGCCGGCCTGCGCACGGGCCGCGCGTCGCTGGTCCTGCTCGATAACATCAGGGTGGATTATTACGGCACCCCCACGCCGCTCAAGCAGGTCGCCAACCTGGCCGTACCGGAAAGCCGCCTCATTACGATCCAGCCCTGGGAGCAGTCCCTGATCAAGGAAATCGAGAAGGCGATCACGGCCGCCGAGCTCGGCTTGAACCCGTCCAATGACGGCAAGCTGATCCGCGTGCCGATTCCACAACTGACCGAGGAGCGGCGCAAGGACCTCATCAAAGTCTGCAAGAAATACGGCGAAGAGACCAAGGTCAAGCTGCGGGCCGTCCGGCACGAAGCCAACGACGAGCTGAAAAAACAGCAGAAGGACGCCAAGATTTCCGAAGACGATCTGAAGCGCGGAGAAACCGAGATTCAAAAATTGACCGACCAGCACGTCCAGAAAATTGACCAGACGCTCAAAAAGAAAGAAGAGGAAGTCCTCGAAGACTGAGGACCCCCTCCTCGCCGCCAGCACGTGTCACCGACCGAGTCCCAGTCGCCCACCGTCGCCACCATCGATCTCAGCGCGCTGACTCACAACCTCGACCAGGTCCGTCGCCGGCTGGAGCCCTCTTGCCAGATTCTCGCCGTCGTCAAAGCCGATGCCTACGGCCACGGCGCGGCGACCATCGCCAAAACCCTCGAAGCACTTGCCGTCACCCGGTTCGGCGTGGCCACGCTGGATGAGGGCGTTGCGCTTCGCGAAGCCGGCATCCGCTCGTCGATCCTCTTAATGGGCGCGCTCTTTCCCAATCAATTTTCAGATGTCGTCACCCATAACCTCACGCCGGTCCTGTACGAGCAGGCCCTCGCGGAGGAATTCGCCAAACACATGGAGGGGCGTTCCACGCCCTATCCGGTCCACCTCAAAATCGAGACCGGCATGGGGCGGCTAGGGCTCGACCCTGAAAATGTCGTAACGCTTCTGCAGTCTCCGGCTTTTCAAGGTCCGCTGCGGGCCGAAGGGCTCATGACGCATCTGGCTGACTCGGATAACGCCGATCCGGCCTACACCACAGCGCAGCTCGAACGGTTCCGTGCGGTCATCCGGTATATTCAGGCTGAAAAATTTTCTCTGCCTCTGATCCATGCCGCAAACAGCGGGGCTATTTTGGGCCACCCCGAGGCCCGCTTCACGGCCGTGCGGCCGGGTATCATGCTCTACGGCTACCACACGGCCACGCACTTGAATCCGGCGCCGGAACTGCGGCCCGTGCTGTCGTTGACGACCAAAGTGGTCCAGGTGCGCAAACTCAAACCTGGCGAAAGCACCAGTTACAGCCGGACCTACATCGTCCAGCGGCCCTCCCGCATTGCCGTGCTCCCGCTGGGCTACGCCGACGGGTACAGCCGGTCGTTCTCGAATCACGGCACGGTCTTGATCAACGGGAAACGCGCGCCGGTGGTCGGGCGTGTGTGCATGGACATGACGATGGTGGACGTGACGGACGTGCCCGGTGTGGCGGCCGGCACCGATGTGACACTGATCGGCAAACAAGAAGACGAGCAGATTACTGCCGCAGACCTCGCGGCCTGGCAAGGAACGATTCCCTATGAAGTGCTCTGCAGGATCGGTCAACGAGTCAAACGAGTCTACGAATAACGTCTATGGAACAATCTGTTGCGGTTACGACTTCATCCTTCTCTTAAGCCGCTTCTCAACGCTCGCCACTTTGCTGTCCAGCCGTCCGGCGTGCCCTTTCCGATAGTCCACCTTGATCGTGCAGGAAATCCGTCCACAGTCCTTCCTCATCCGTTCATAGCATTTCTGGACCACCAGAAACACGTCGTTCCATTCCCCTTCCAACACCGTGCCCATCGGATTGAGCCGGTAGGCCACCCCGCTCTTATCGATGATATCGAGCGAGCGGGCCACGTACTGCCCCACGCTCTCCCCTTTGCCCAGCGGCGACATGCTGAATTCCAACAGAACCATTGCGATTGCTCCTTTTACGATTTGGCTTTCGCCCGTTCGTCCAACCATGCCTTCGGATATTCGATGCTGCCCTTCAGCTTGAACCCGTTGACGGCGTCCCGGAGCAGCGTCCTCCGCCGCTCCGCGTCCGCCTCCGATCCCTGCACGCTTTCGCGGACGGACGACAGCCATTCAAGAAATGCCTGAAACGTCTCGTCGAAAATCTCCTCCATATCCTGCCGCAAGCGACTGGCCAGCGCCGGCGCCGTGCCGCTGGTGCTCACCGCGCAGCGCAAGTGGCCACGATTCACCACCGCTGGCAGCCAGGCATTCGAATACTCAGGCTGATCCAGCGAGCACAGGAGAAACTTTTCCTTGATTGCCAGTTCGTAGAGCGGGCGGGAAAAGTCCTCGTCGGCCCGCAGTGTATTGATCACCAGGAACGCGCCCTCGGCATCCTGCCCACGGAACAGCCGCACGCGGTGGATCACCTTCGC
Organism: Nitrospirota bacterium; assembly: GCA_031413335.1. Classification (GTDB taxonomy): domain Bacteria; phylum Nitrospirota; class Nitrospiria; order Nitrospirales; family Nitrospiraceae; genus 2-02-FULL-62-14. The sequence continues at coordinate 4,739 of JANOEZ010000386.1, read as the reverse complement.
GGCAGCCGTCAGCTTGCGCAAGGCGTCGTTGAGCGTAGGGGCCACGACCGTGACCTTGGCTCCGGCGTCCACCAACCGTTGCACCTTGTCGGCCGCCTCTTCATCGCCGCCCAGGACGACACAGGGCCGCCCCTTCACATCGAGTGTCAGTGGAAATCCAGGATTCGCCATATCATTCCCTCTCCAGTGTGCTGTGGCGCCGCATCATACAATAGGCGCTTCCTATTTTTCACATCGTCTCTGTATAATGCGCCCGCGTTCGTTCGACGGGTTTATAATCGAGGGCACATCGTGAAAAAAGAAACATTGCAGAGTATCGGCATGGCCGGGGGGATCATTGGACTGGCTGCTCTTGCCGCCTGGATGGGACTGGCCCACGGCTGCGAGGCCCCCAACGCACAAAGCACCATCACCGGACGCGTCACGATTGCGCCGGAACTGGCTTCCAAAGTCAGCCCGACCGACACGCTATTCGTCATCGTCCGCCGGCCGGGCGGCGCACCCCGCCCGCTGGCCGCCAAGCGCATTGACGGGCCTCAGTTTCCAGTCAGCTTTGAGATTACCAGCGCCGACGTGATGATCCAGGGCACGGAATTGCGCGGCATGGTGGATTTGATCGCCCGCGTGGACAAGGACGGGAAGGCAGGCCAGCCGCAGCCGGGCGACCTCGAAGGCCAGTATGACAAGAACCCGACGTTACCGGGCGGAAAAGACCTGGAGATTGTGATCCGAAAGGTCTACTGAACAGCAGGGAATTGAAGGACGCTCAAACGGGCCGCCCGGCAAGGCCGCAGGGAGCCTGGATACCGAGGCGTACGTTTTTCGGTACGTCGAGGGAGACGGGCGACCGAGAACGAAGCTGGAGGCCCGTTTCAGCGTCCGCTACGGGCCAGTATCCGCGTCCAGTTCCACGTTCCAATAGAGATAGTCCCGCCAGCTTTCCGGCGCGTTCCGAATCCCGATCGTGATCGTAATCACCGGATTCCACCGCGGCTTGACCGGCTTCCGGATGAGCTTCATGTTGGCCTCCTCCGGCGTCCGTCCGCTCTTCCGGTTATTGCACCGCCAGCAGGCCGTCACGATATTCTCCCACGTCTTCTTGCCGCCCTTGGCAATCGGCACGACGTGGTCGAACGTCAGATCCTCGGTTCGGAACTTATGTTTGCAGTATTGGCAGGCATAGCCGTCCCGCGTGAAGATGTTGATTCGTGAAAACTTCACCGCCCGGTGGCTCTCCTTCAGCTTGACCAGCTTGAGGAGCCGCATCACCGCCGGCAGTTTGATCGTGATCGAAACGCCCCGGATGTCCCGGTCGTAGCTTTCCAGGACTTCTACTTTGCCCTGCCAGAGCAGCGCGATGGCTTTCTGCCAGTGAACGACTCGCAGCGGTTCGTAGGTCGAATTGAGGAGCAGGGTCAGTTCCATGCGTCTCGACTTCGCCTCCCTACTTATGAATCAGCATGAAGGGTGTCCGGAGACAACGTGTGAAGTTATGTCATAGCACCTATGCTAAATCAAGCAGTTGGACATAACCGTAACATAAGCGGGCTTGCAGTATTCGATCTGCTCGCAGTAAGGTACGCGGCTCCGAGGTCCCCATGTCCAAGCGTGTCACCGTCGCCAAATTCGCCGATCTGCCGCCCGGCCAATGCGTGTCGGTCAAAGCCGGCAAGGTCGGCATCGCCCTCTTCAACGTCGGCGGCACGGTCTACGCCCTGGATAACTGCTGTCCCCACGCCGGCGGTCCGCTCGGCGAAGGATTTCTTGACGGCGATTGCGTGGAATGTCCCTGGCACGGTTGGCGGTACAACGTCAAAACAGGCGAGCGGTTTGAAAATTCTCAAATCAAGGTCGACTGCTATCCGGTGCACATCGAAGGCGATTCGATTCAGGTCGATATTCCCTAGCTGCGGCTTTTTCCAGTACCCCGCGGCTGCGGTTGGATCAAGGGCATCCGTCCACTCTCGTCAATCGGCATCAAACTTTCGGCCGGCATCGAGACCGCCATCACCGCCTTCTTCGCCACGTCCGCCTGCCATTGATAGTCGCGCTCAAACCACTGCGTCGTCGAACTCTGCTCGCGCATCGTGACCGCGACCAGGTACTGGTCCCTGCCAAGGTGCTTGACGGACCACTCGCCGATTCGTATTGCGCGGTTCTGTTGCACGACGAACCGGACGTGCTCGTTCAAGGCTTGCAACAAGGTGGGCGCGCCCAGCGCGCGGTGCGTCTGAACCAGGGCCATGGCTTCTGCCGCCCGGGGATCGGCCATGGGATTGAGCGTCGCCGGCTTCAGCGCCCAGTAGGATGCGCCGCCGATCAGCAAGAGCGCCAGCGCGCCGTAATGCAGATACCGGCTGAGTGAGGATGACGAACTCGCGGGGTCGGATGCAGACGAAGAGGCAGCGAGGTCGGGCTTATCGGGATCGGATGCTATGGGACCCTCCTCCTCCACGTGGACCATGCTGGCCGGGCGCCGGTGCATTCGGGAAATGCCGTAAGCGAATGGATTCTTCCAGCGCCTGGCGCTCGCGCACCACCTGGTCGTGGGTCGTGTTCCCCGAGGCGCCGCGTGCGGACCCCGGATAGTAAGGAGGATACGGCACGCCGACACCAGACGTCCACTGAGCCTGCTGCTGGCGATAATGCTGGCCCAGATACTGCTTGAAGGCCTCCACGGGAGAGGTCGCGCCGGGATGCCACCAGAACCCACTGACCGAATTCCCTCCGACGAACAACGGCGATAACAGCGGCACCCAGACATACTGCGCCCGCAGCTGATTGTCCGGCTCATCCAGCACAATGAGCGGCAGATTCAGGTTGCGGGGATCCACGGCGGGGATCTGCGGCGGTTCCTCGAGCGATGCCGGTTCGAGGTCGTGCGTCACAGACGGACCCGGCGGCACAGGCTCAAACCGATGCACCTGGATCTGGCTGCGGCCGGCAGACGGAGGAACCCGGCCCGGATCATCCGTCATCACCATCGTGCCGTTCGAATCAATCCAACTGTAATAGTCATTCGCCAAGGAGGAGGCAGGCACACACAGGAGACTAATCACAAGCGCACTAACGGCCAGACCTGATGCGCGCCACACGTTCGCCTTCATGGTTTCAGAATACCCCCCAACCCCCCACCCGTCAACGGGCCATTTGGCCCGGTTGCCGACGGTCAAGTTGATGTGTTACAACTACACCACTTTCAGTGATCTGACGCGAGGATACGTCCGGTTTCCCCAATGAAATTTTTCCTGTACGCCGATAATCTCAACCCTTCCCAGCTCAAGCGACGGGCCCCGGAGCACAAGCCGATCGGCAAGGCCTATCTGCCGGACCATACGGTCAATTTTTGCCGCTGGTCGTCCCAGTGGCGGTGCGGCCTGCCGAGCGTCATCCCCTCGCCGGGCGAGAAAGTCTGGGGCATGATCTTCGACATCACGGACGAAGACCAGAAACTCCTCGACGAATTCGAAGGCGATGTCCCCGAAGGGGCCTTTCACCATGTGGAAGTCACGGTGATCGCGGACGGCGATGAGAAAACGCTGGCCACCACCTACACCGCCAACCCCATCGGCAAGTTCAAACCCAAGGAACATTATCTCGAATGGGTCATCAAGGGCCTGAAGCACTGGAAACTGCCCGACGACTATATCGACCTGTGGAAATCGTATTCGCCGAAGTGAATGAAGACGTGACGCGTGACCAGTGACGCGTAAAGACTGAACCGAGAAACGGAAAGACAATCAGAAGGAGACAACAATGCCGAAACCGAAACATCACATTATCGTCTGTACGAATACCCGTCCGCCCGGCCATCCCAAACCGTCCTGCGGCGCGCAGGGCTCGCCGCAACTGCTCATGGCCTTCAACATGAAGCTCATGGAGGCCGGCATCATGCCCGGTGAAGTCCTCGTCAGCGGCGCGAGCTGTTTGGGACCGTGCGAGCAGGGCCCGACTGTCGTCGTCTATCCTGAGGGAACCTGGTATTCACAGGTCAAGGAAGCGGACGTCGCCACGATCGTGACCGAACACATCAAGGGCGGCAAGCCAGCGGCGTCATTAAAGCCTAATTCCGTCTGGGGCGGGTAAAGCCGCCACCAGCCGTGGTCCTCTCCGCTCCCCACGAGCATAAAGAACAGGCCCCGCGCCAGGCTGGGTGCATCGTCATTACGTGTTCTGATACCCGTACGCCCGAGTCCGACACCAGCGGCTACCGCATCATGCACATGCTGAAGGATGCCGGTCACACCGTCGTGTCCTATCAGCTCATCAAAGACGAACCATCGAAGATCAAATCCGCCATCAAGAAAGCCGTCGCGAACAAGAAAGTCCAGGCCATCATCATCAACGGCGGGACCGGCATTGCCAAGCGGGATTCGACGTTCGAAGCAGTGGAAGGCTTACTAGAAAAGAAGCTGGATGGTTTCGGCGAGATCTTCCGCGCGCTGACCTACCAGGAGATCGGCTCCCCCGCGATCATGACCCGCGCCACCGCCGGCACCTATAAAGGACGGATTATCTTTTCAACTCCGGGCTCCGAAAACGCTGTCCGCCTCGCCATGGAGAAGTTGATCCTGCCTGAACTGGGACACATCCTGCAGCAGTTAAGCAAATAAAGGTTCCTGACGCTTTTCTCCTCCGCGCAAATCCACCTTGAGTCTACGCCAGGAATTCGATATACATACTGACAGGCAGGCCGGCCCAAGCGAACATCCTTGGTTTCACATAAGCAGGTGAACGGC
>JANOEZ010000385.1:0-1938 GCA_031413335.1 Nitrospirota bacterium | reverse complement strand
AATGGCGTCCAGGGCTTCCCCGTCGGCCAGCCGCTTTCTGAAGGCCTGGGTCTTATCGGCCAGCGCCTGATCGGAGACGGACTTCAAAGCCGGCTCGAGCGAGTTGATGTGCTCGACGATCGGCCGGAGCGCCTTGATTTCCCGGTCGTTCTTACTGCCGAAAATGATATTGAGCAGTCGTGTGAGCATGAGAAATTCCTGGATTTCACGGCAGTATACCCGATTTAAAGTGCCAAATCCCACCACGAGGAGATTGCTTGACAGGGAGAACACCGATCTTTAGTATTTGCCACGATGTTCTCTCGACGCACCCTCAGATCCGTCGCCGTCGGCGTGGCCATCTGCCTGCTGCTCTTGAGCGGGCTGGCCTATCCGCAGACGGTGGCCCATGCCGGGCACCATGCCCAGCACCAGGCCGCGACCCACGCGACTGCGCTGTGCTCGTGGATGTGCGCGGCCGGGCAGGTCTTTGAAGGGGCCGCGGTCGTCCTTCCATCGGATCGCAGCCCGGTCGGCCTCGCCGGCCCGATCACCGTTTCAGAACCCGCGAGTGTTACTCACGTAACCATTCCATCCCGCGGTCCTCCGTCTCTCTCCGTCTAACTCACACACAGGCAGCCCGCAGCTTCGAGGTATCCCGCGCGCAGTGCGCGGAGCGTTCAGCTCGGATGCGTGGCTGAAATGTTGATGACGCATTCTTTATTCAGACGGAGAGGACATGAACAAACGAACGGGTGTGTCCGCATTCATTCTGTGTGCAATTTCAATCGGAGTTGTGATTTTGGCGGCACCGGCCGCGCAGGCATCTTGCGGGGCCGTGCAATGTTTTGTCGTAATCGGTTCACAGCAGCAAGTGCCACAAAAGGGCCTGCTCACCGTCAACGGCATCTACAATTACACCCCGATGCGGACATTGGACGGCACCTCCGGCATCATTTCCGCCGTCGATCAGTCGGGGCGGCGGTTGATCCTGGACCATCACCAGGAAACACGAACGATCACCCAGACGTTCACGATGAATCTGAACTATGGCGTCACGGATCGGTTCGGGCTGGAAGTGAACGTTCCGTATGTGAAGCGGACGCACAAGCACATTGACGGACTTGGCGAAGATAACGGGGGCGCGGGGGAGCCGACGACCTTCTTCGACAACGGCATCGGTGACATTCGGGTCACGGCCAAATACAACGTGCTGCCGACGCTGCGAAGCATGGTGGTCATGGGATTGGGCGTGGACATTCCGACCGGCGATACCGGCGCGCGGGAGAGTACAGGCGGCATTATGGAATCTCCGACGCAACTGGGCCGTGGCAATGCGGGCTTGATCGGCTCGGCGTATCAGACCTATGAGCTGATCCCGCACCAGTTGAACCAGTTTGCCTATGCCAGCTATCGCCATACCTTTCGGAACAACGAAGGGTATCAGTTCGGAGATGAATATCTGGTGAACGTCGGGCTCAATTACGTCGCGCAGCCGTGGCTCACGCTCATGGGCCAGTTGAATTACCGGTATCTGGTGCACGACAAGATGAGCGCCTCGCTGGAGCGGTCGGCCACGCCGGCGGACGGTGGTCTGTTCCCGGGCGATCCGATTGTCCTGGATCCGACCATCACGAACCGTGGGGTGCCGAATACCGGCTCGACGTATCTTGCGTTCACGCCGGGGCTGCAGGTCAGCCTGGGCGAACTCGTGAATGCCTCATGGACCAAGATGACGTCGCTCTATTTCTATTCGCAGATTCCAGTGGCACGTGATGCCAACAACAATCTGGCCCAAGGGACAAGTTTTGTATTTGGGGTGACACGGTCGTTTCAGTTGTCGCAGTAGGGTAATGAGCCGGGGGCGCGGGTTTTTAAAACCCGGCCCACAAAAAAATAAGAGCGGGAGGGACAAAAATTAATGGAAATTGTTTGCCGTGTTTGGGGGGGGCGGGGGGG